>JAEWNM010000304.1 GCA_023392755.1 Bacillota bacterium | reverse complement strand
ACCTCCATCACCACCACCATGGGCGCTTTCGGCATCATGATCGACGACGTCGTTAAGAAAAACAGCAAGGATTTCCTTGCGTCCCCCGTCAAGCGCTCATCCCTGGCCGGCGGATACATTTTAAGCTCCTTTATCCTCGGCCTGATCATGACCGTTGTCACCTTTGTTCTGGCGGAAGCCTATATCGTCGCCTACGGCGGTCAGATACTGGGCGCCGCCAGCCTCTTAAAGCTGCTGGGCATAATGCTTTTGTCTGTTTTGTCCAGCACGGCGCTGGTGCTCTTCCTGGTATCCTTCTTCAAAAGCAATACCGCCTTCGCTACGGCTTCCACCATCTTGGGCACGCTCATCGGCTTTTTGACCGGCGTGTACATTCCCGTGGGGGAATTGCCGGAGGCCGTGCAGTCGGTCATCAAGTTCTTCCCCGTATCCCACGCCAGTGTGCTTTTCAGGCAGGTCATGATGGAAAGCCCGCTTAGGGCCGCCTTCGCCGGCGCGCCGGCCATGGCCTCCCGGGAGTTCAGGCAGACGATGGGCGTATCCTTCCAGCTTGGCGGCACGGAGCTTTCCGCCGCTGTCAGCCTGTGGGTGCTTATCGGCACGGCGGTGGTTTTCTTCCTGCTGGCCACATGGAACATGTCCAGAAAGAGGAAATAGCGTAATCCGGGTGGAATGGTTAGGCAGCCGTGATATTGTTATGGAGAGGATGAATCACCATGCCCGATATGCTGGTGCACCTTTTAAGGCTGCCGGAGCTTTCCCCCCTGATGGAAGCCTATGGTGAAAAGGGAATCGATATCCGCCGTGCCATGGTGCCGGATATGCGCAGGATCACCGCCTGGGTGGAAGCAAACTTTGGGCCCCGCTGGGCCAGCGAGTGTGAGATATGCTTCAGCCGCCAGCCGGTAAGCTGCTTTATCGCCGTGAAGGACGATGAGATTTTGGGCTTTGCCTGCTATGAATCCACCGGCAGAAACTTTTTCGGCCCCATGGGCGTAAAGGAGAGCAGCCGCATGCTGGGCATCGGCAAGGGACTGCTTGTTGCCTGTATGCATGGCATGCGGGAGATGGGCTACGCCTATGCCGTTATCGGCGGCGCGGGCCCTGTCGCCTTTTATGAAAAGACGGTGAACGCCGCGGTGATCCCCGATTCCGCGCCGGGTATCTACAAAGACCTGCTGGCCAGATAGCGGCCCTCCGATACCTCCCAGGGTTTTTGGATGGTTGAAGCGCCTTCCCTTTGCGTAGAGCTTGGGAAGGCGCTTTTGCTTTGCGGCGGCGTATGGCGAAATATGCGAAAGGGTTGTGCTATTTGCCGATTCATGCTATGATAAGTTTGGCAATAATAGAGCGTACAGGCATTATTTCGCAATTCAGTCGTTCTTATCCACCTGTTAATTGGCCTCAATAACCCGCAGGAGACGGAAAAATGGAAAAAGAAAATGTTCACGCAGAGCCTTTGCCGCCGGATGTGCATGGCCTGCTGTTCCGGGATATTTTGGACGGGCTTGATGACCCTGTTTTGGTCGTTGACCAGGCCTTTGCCGCGCTATATGCAAACCCTGCGTACGGCAAAGCTTTCGGGGGCGGGCCCGGCCCGCTTTTTTGGGACAGGCTGCCCGAGGATGAGGCGGCGGGCCTGAAAGCGCGACTTTATGACTGCGCGCAAAGCGGCGCCGCGGGCTTCTCGGCGGGCCTGCGCCTTAGGGGCGCAGCCGGGGAATGGGAAAGCTTTGAGGTGCGCGTAAAAGCCCACAGGCCAAAGGGCGGCGGAACGCTGTATGCGCTGCATTTGCACAGCATTGTGGATTTGATCAGGGAGAAGCGGGAACGGGCCGACAGGGAGCTGCGCTATCAGGCGCTGGCGGAGCAGGCCTGCGACGCTTTTTTTGTACATGATTACGCCGGCCGGCTGGTGGAGGTCAACCGCCGGGCCTGCGACAGCCTGGGCTATACCAGGGAGGAGCTTCTGCGCATGTCGGTGACCGATGTTGAGCAGGACTTTGACTTGCAAAGCGCCCAGGAGCAATGGGCAAAAATCGAACCCGGTGAGGATTTTACGCTATACGGCCAGCACAGGCGCAGGGACGGCACGCTGTTTCCTGTGGAAATACGCTTTGGCTGCTCGATATGGCGCGGAGAAAGGCTTTTCCTGGGCATGGTGCGGGATATTACCGAGCGCAGGCAGGCCGAGGAAAAATTCCGGCGGATGGTGGAAGGCGCGCCGGATCCCATTTTCATACAGACGGATGGCAAATTCGCGTATGTCAACCCGGCGGCCTGCCGTCTGTTCGGCATTGCTTCGCCGGATGAATTGCTTCATACGCCGGTAATGGAGCGCGTTCACCCCGACAACCGGGAACAGGCCCTGGAGAGAATGCACCGGCTGAACGTTGAGCGAAAGCCCATCAAGAAGCTGTTTGAGCAGCGGTTCCTAAGATCGGACGGCAGCGTGGTCTGGGTGGAAACCAAGGGCGAGCCCATTGCGTATGAGGGCAAGCACGGCGCGCTGGTTTTTGTCAGGGACACCACGGAGCGGAAAATCGCCGAGCAAAAGCTGCGGGAAAGCACCGAGCGGTTCCGGGGGGCGTTGGAATGCTCGGCCTCCGGCATGTGCCTGATGGGGACCGACGGAACGTTTTTGAGCGTCAACCAGGCCATGTGCGCCATGTTCGATTGCCCGAAGGAGCAATTGGAAGGCAAACGGTTCGGCGACGTGACGCATCCCGATGACTGTCACCTGAGCACGGAAGCCGTGCACCGGATGATTTCCGGCAAGGAACAGAGCGTGATGATGGAAAAGCGGTACTTTCGCGCCAACGGGGAAGTATTTTGGGCCAGCGTTTCCTCCGCCCTTGTGCGGGACGGGGACGGGAAGCCTGTTCATTTTATTGCGCAGATCCAGGATATTACGGAGCGCAAGGCAATGGAAAGGGAGCTTAAGGAAAAGGAAGCCTTCAACCGCGCTGTTATGGATAATCTGCCCATCGGCATCGCCGTGAATACCGTTTTCCCCGATGTGTCCTTCGCGTATATGAACGATAAGTTTCCCCTGCTTTACAGAACCACCAGACAAGCCCTGTCAAGCCCCGACGCATTTTGGGACGCGGCCTATGAAGACCCTGTCTTCCGTGATGAAATCAAGGCGAAGGTGCTTGCGGACATGGCCTCCGGCGATCCGTCGCAAAGGGTTTGGGAAAGCATACCCGTCACGCGGAGGGGGGAGGAGACACGTTACGTGTCCGCCTACAACACGCCCGTGCCGGGCAGCGGGCTGGTGATATCCACGGTGACGGATGTCACACAGCGCATACGCGATGAGCAGGCGCTTGTGAAAAAGGCCAGGCGGCTGGAGGCGCTGCATGAAATAGACCAGGCGATCCTAAAAGGCGTGGATTTGCCGGGCACCATTGCCGGGGCGGCCCTTATGCGTTTGTACGGGCTGCTTGAAACAAAGCGGGCCTTTGTCGGTCTGCTGGAACCGGACGGAAAAATGCTGCGCGTGCTGGCGGCAAACGTGGACGGCGAGGCGGCGCAGGGGCCGGCTATTGTGGAACCGCATGGCGATATGGAGCTTATCAAAAACGGTGAGATGGATATTGTTCAGGACGCCAATGACACGGCGCTCGCGCCCCGGGTGGCGGATGGCTTAAGGGGGGAGGGCGTCTTGGCCTGTATACTGGTGCCGATGATCAGCACCGGCAGGCTGATTGGCGCATTGAGCCTGGGCTTTGGTGCGCCCCGCGTTTTTGAGCCGGAGGAATTGGCCATCGCCCAGGAGGTTGCCGCGCAGCTGGCGCTGGTCGTAGAACAGGCGCGCATGCGCCGCGAGCTGGCCGATTACGCGGCCGGGCTGGAGCAGCGCGTTCGGGAACGCACCGCCCAGTACGAGGCCGCCAACAAGGAGCTGGAAGCGTTTTCCTATTCGGTGTCCCACGACCTGCGCGCGCCGCTTAGGTCGGTGGACGGGTATGTGCAGATTTTGCTGGAGGATTACAGCACGCATCTGGACGACAACGGAAAGCGCGTATGCGGCGTGATCAGCAACAGCGCCAGGCAGATGGGCAGGCTGATTGACGACCTGCTGGCCTTTTCCCGGGTGGGGCGCGCGGACATGAAGCTGGTGGCGGTGGATATGGGCGAGCTGGCGACCTCCATCTTCCACGAGCTGACGACGGAGGAGGAGCGGGCGGGCATAGAGCTTATTATTGGCCCGATGCCCCTGGCACCGGCCGACCCCACGCTGATGCGCCAGGTGTGGATGAACCTTTTGAGCAACGCCATCAAGTTTTCTTCGAAAAAAGAAAAAACCGTGATCGAAATCAGCGGCGAGCGGCAGGGCGACGAGAATGTGTACACCGTGGCGGACCGGGGCGCGGGCTTTGACCAGCAGTATGTGGACAAACTCTTTGGCGTGTTTCAGCGCCTGCACAGCGCCAGGGAATTTGAGGGCACCGGCGTGGGGCTGGCCATTGTGCAGCGCATAATCGCCCGGCATGGCGGCCGCGTATGGGCTCTGGGCAAAACCGGCGAGGGGGCATCGTTTTATTTCAGCCTGAAGAGGGGGGACGACCATGGGACACTATGAACCCATTGATATCCTGCTGGTGGAAGACAACCCGCAGGACGCGGAGCTGACGATGCGGGCCATTAAAAAGCATAACATCGCCAATGCCATGCATGTGGCGGAGGACGGCGCGCTGGCCCTGGATTTCATTTTTTGCCGCGGCGAATATGCGGACAGAAGCTTCTCGTCAAAGCCCAGGGTGATTCTGCTGGATTTGAAGCTGCCCAAAGTAAGCGGCCTTCAGGTGCTCAAGGCCATCAAGTCCGACGAACGCACACGGTCGATACCGGTGGTCATCGTCACATCCTCCCAGGAGGACCCGGACATCAAAACGGCCTATGAGCTGGGGGCCAACAGCTATGTGGTGAAGCCGGTGGGCTTTGAGGCCTTTATCGATATGATGAAAAATCTGGGCTTTTATTGGCTGCTTGTAAACCAGAAGCCCCCGGCCTATTGATTGGGCCGGCGATGTGTTGATCTATTTTGCGGGGTGATGCGTTATGGAAAACGTCATGCGCGTGCTGATGGTGGAAGACTTTTCCGCTGACGCCGAGCTGATCGAGCGGGAGGCCCGCAAGGTTTTGCCGGACGCGCGGTTTATGCGCGTTCAAACGCGGGAGGATTATCTGTCGGCGCTGGAATCGTTTTCTCCCGGCCTGATTCTTTCGGATTATCGGATGCCGCGCTTTGACGGGATGAGCGCGCTGCGCCTGTCGCTTGTGCACGCCCCGGAAACGCCCTTTATTATCATCACGGGCTCGATGAACGAGGATACGGCTGTTGAGTGCATGAAGGGCGGCGCGTGGGATTATGTGATCAAGGAGCATTTGAAGCGCCTAGGCCCGGCGATTTTGAGCAGCCTGGAGCAAAAGGAGCTGCGCCGCGAGCGGATGATGGCTCAAAGGGCGCTCAGGGAAAGTGAGGCGCGCTACCGCAGCATACTGGAGCTGGCACCCGTCGGGGTGATTGTGCACGCGCAGGGGAAAATTGTGTTCGTCAACCCTGCCGCCGTCCGGCTGATGAGGGCCGGGGACGAGCGGGGGCTGCTGGGCAAGCCCATAAAGGAGCTGATTCATCCCGATTACGCGAAGCTGTCTTTACTGCCCGGCATGACGGCGGAGGCAAAGGATTTGTTTCCCGCGGAGGCCGTGTTCGTCACGCTGGACGGCGCGGCCGTACATGTGGAGGTGACGGCGTCCCGCCTTGTGTACAACAATGAAGACGCCGTGCAGTTCATTGTCTCCGATATTACCAGGCGCAAGGAATATGAAAAGGAGCTGATGCATGTCAGCCGCCATGACCAGCTTACCGGCATTTACAACAGGCCTTTTTTCGAAGAGGAGATAAGGCGGCTGGAGGCTGAATGCGCATCGCCCGTTACCGTTATTTTGTGCGATGTGAACGGCCTGAAGATTATCAACGACTCCTTCGGGCATATGGAGGGGGACGAGCTGCTCAGGCAGGCGGCGTCGGTGATCGCAATGGAGGTGCGGCCAGGCGACATTGTGGCCAGGGTGGGGGGAGACGAGTTCGCCGTGCTGCTGCCCAATACCGCGGAGGCGGAGGCAGAGGCGATTTCCGCCCGTATCCGGTCACGGATGAAGGGCGTGACATGCGGCAAGGTCGTGCTTTCCATATCCCTGGGCCACGCCACGCGGCACACGCCCGCCGTTTCCATGCGGGATGTGCTGGCCGAGGCGGAAAACAACATGTACAGGCACAAGATTTACGAAAGCGCCAGCATGCGCAACAAAACGGTAGACGTCGTGCTCAACGCGCTGTTTGAAAAAAGCAAGCGGGAGATGCTCCACTCCAGGCGCGTAAGTGTTTTGGGCACGGCCCTGGCGGCGGAGCTTGGCCTTAAGGAGCATGAGGTCAACCGCATCCGCATGTTCGGTCTGGTGCACGATATCGGCAAGATCGGCATTGATGAAAAGATACTCAACAAGCCCGCCAGGCTGGACGAAGCTGAATGGGCGGAAATGAGGAAGCATCCGGAGGTAGGCTGGCGCATACTGACATCCGCCAGCGAGTTTTCGGAGCTGGCGGAGTTCGTGCTGTGCCACCATGAGCGGTGGGACGGCGGCGGGTACCCCAAGGGCCTGAAGGGCAGGGAAATTCCCTTGGAGGCCAGGATCATCAACGTGGCCGACTCCTACGACGCCATGACGAAGGACAGGGCGTACCGCAAGGGGATGAGCCCCAAAGAGGCCATTGAGGAGCTGAAAAGGAACGCGGGCACACAGTTTGATCCCCTGATCGTTGATGTCATGATTCATAACATACTGGAGCGCAGCGCGGAACTGACGGTTTGACCGCGGGCGGGAGGGTTCATTGCCCCGCTTCCGCAGCCATGCGGAGGCGGTTTTTTTATCCGTTTTCCCGCCGCCGCCACGGCCCGGGGCGCAGAGGCATGCATAATGGAAAAACGCTACAAAACGTCACTTTTTTATTGGATTCGCCGCCGCCCACCGCTTGTTAAAACGCAGGCGTAAAGGCTATAATGGCACAAGAATATGCGTGAAGAAACCAAAGAGGGCGGTGTCCCATGGCGCTGATTGAGGTCAATGGGCTGGCAAAAACATTTGAATACACCAAAAAGGAGGAGGGCATGAACGCCTCCCTGCGCGGGCTTTTCCACCGGGAAAAGCTGTACAAGGAGGCTGTAAAAGCCATTGACTTTTCCCTGGAGAGAGGGGAGATGGTGGGCTTTCTGGGCCCCAACGGCGCGGGGAAAACCACCACGCTGAAGATGCTTTCGGGCATTCTCTTCCCTACCGGGGGTAAGGCGCGTGTCATGGGCTATGTGCCCTGGGAGCGGAAAAAGGATTTCAAAATGCGCTTTGCCATCGTCATGGGGCAAAAAAGCCAACTGTGGTGGGACCTGCCCGCCATAGAGTCGTTTGCGCTGAACCGCCATATCTATGAGATTGGCGAGGCGGATTACAAAAGCACACTGGGGGAATTGACCGAGATTTTGGACGTAAAGGAACTGATGGGCGTGCAGGTGCGCAGGCTGTCATTGGGCGAGCGGATGAAGATGGAGCTCATCGCTTCCCTTTTGCACAAGCCTGAGGTGATGTTTCTGGACGAGCCCACCATCGGCCTGGATTTGATTTCCCAAAAGCGCATACGGGATTTTCTGCGCAGCTACAACAGGGAGAAGAAGACAACGGTGCTGCTCACCAGCCATTCGTTGAGCGATATTGAGGATTTGTGCCGCCGCACCATCGTCATCGCCGGGGGCGCCATCGCCTATGACGGGGAGCTGAAAAAAATCAACGGCCTGTTTGGCGAGCGCAAGCGCATACAGGTCACCTTTGAAACCGAGGAGGCGGCCGGGATGGATTTGAGCCGCTTCGGCCTTGTATGCAGCCGGGAGGGCATGCAGGCGGTGATTGAGGTGGACCGTGAACAGGTGCGGCAAATCTCCAGGGCCATGCTGGAAACATTGCCCGTTACGGATTTCAACATTGGCGATATACCGGTGGAGGAGGGCATCGCCCGGCTGTACGTAAGGGGGAGTGGGCAATGAGCCTGCGCAAATACGTGTATGCCCTGGGGCTTGGGGTAAAGGAGACCATGGCCTACCGGGCGGATTTCTGGCTGAGCCTTGTGGGTGCGGCCTTCCCCATACTGATTCAAATCTTCATGTGGGATGCGCTGTACAAGGGCTCGGGCTCCGCTTTATTGTACGGCCGCAGCCAGGCCGGCATGATGGCCTACTCCGTATCCGCGGCCATCATCTGGCGGCTTTTGCGCACCGGCTTTGAGTACGATATCAACGAAGACATCAAAAACGGGGGGTTGAGCAAGTACGTCATACGGCCTGTGGGCTACCTGCCCTACCGGCTGTTCTGCTTTGCCGGGCAAAAGCTGGGCATGCTGCTGGGCGGCCTTTTGCTGCTGGCGCTGGCGCTTTTGGGGGTGGGGCTGGCGTTTCATGCCCTGCCTGTAAGCCTTGCGGGGGTGCTGATGTTTTTGCCCGCGCTTTTATTCGCGCTGCTATTGAACTTTTTGATCTTCTTCTGCGTGGGTATGTGGGCCTTCTGGCTTTCGGAAATCGGCTTTTTGTTCGAGGCGGTGCGAATCATCATCGTGGTGCTGAGCGGGGGCATATTTCCCCTGGAGATATTCGGCGAAAGCATGCGCCGGGTGCTGGGCTGCCTGCCCTTTGCCTACTCCGTAGGCTTCCCCGTGGACGTGCTGGGCGGCACGGTGACGGGCGCGGCGGTATTTGCGGGCCTTGGCATGCAGGCCGCGTGGATCGTGCTTTTGCTTTTGCTGGGCAGGCTGCTGTGGCGCCTGGGCTCCCAAAAATACCTGGCGGCGGGAGGCTGACATATGCTGCGTGAAATCAAAAAGCACCTGGCGCTGTGGCGGATACTGATCAGGAACAGTCTCATGGGCCAGCTGGAATACAGGATGAACTTCATCACCGGCATCGCCATGGAGCTGGGCTACTTTTTGGCCAAGATTGTCTACATGATCGTTGTGTACAAAACGGGTGTGCCCATCCACGGCCTTACGCCGGATGAGGTGCTTGTATTCTTCGGCTCCTACATGATCGCCACCGGCTCCTACGCGGGGCTGTACATGATGAACCTGTTCGGTATCGGCCGCCAGGTGCAGACCGGCGAGCTGGACCTGATGCTGGTCAAGCCCGTGTCGCTTCAGTTTTTGGTAACGCTGCGGCGCAGCGACCTGAGCTGCCTGACTGTGGATGTGCTGCTGGGCATCGCGGCGGTGGCCGTGGGGCTTGCGCGCATGGCCGCGCCGGTGGGCGTGCTGGATATACTGGGGTACCTGGGGTATATGGCCACCGGGTCGCTGATGGGGTACGCGCTGTTTCTTATGCCCCAGGTGCTGGTTTTCCGCTTGACCAAAACCCAGGCGCTGACCTCCCTGGTGGACTCCTCCTGGGATTTCAACAACATGCCCATGGGCATCTATAACCGCCTGGTGCAGCATATCGGCGTGTTTGTGATCCCCATATTCGTTATTACCAATTTCCCGGCGCTGTTCATACTCAAGAAAATGGAGCCGCTGTATGCCGTGTGGGGGATCGCCGGTCCGTTTTTGCTGTTTATGCTGACCAGCTATCTGTTCAGGCGCGGGCTGAAGCACTACCAAAGCGCCAGCAGCTGATGACGGGATGATGAGCGCATTTTGGGCGACGGGCAAAGCGTTATTTTTGCTGGGCGGGGTTTAAGCAAATCCGGCCGCCATCGTACACGATATCCGCCAAACGCCCTGTGCTTTTCATTTCATACCTGACAAAGCTGTCCATGGCCGGGAAGCCGGCGTCATACAGGGACAGGCCGCCCTTTTCGTTTGCGGCCACGATCATATCCCTGTCAAGGTGCGCTGAGCCGATGGGGATGACCTGCTTTACAACCGGATCGAAGCAGGCGGCATGGGAGCGGTGCAGCCCCGAGCCGAAGGAATAGGTGAAATACAGTTCCTGCAGCCGATCTCCGTTCAAATCCGCGAGGGCCATGCCGGTCACGCCGAAACCGCCGAACCATTCGCCCATGGGATAGATTTTGTTTTCGTACAGCAGAAACGACGCGCAGGATGTGTCGAATTTGAAAACGGAATAAACCGGGTCGGCCAAAAAGCTGTCCGGCGTGATGTTGTAGCAGGTGTCCGTGTCATAGCCTGAGGCGGTTTCCCCCAAAAGCGCCAGAAATTCCATTACGCCGTCCTGCGTGCCGGATACGGAAAAGGTGAGCGGAATCTCACCCTCAAAGCGCTCTATTTGATAAATGCTCCAGATATATTCCTTTTTCGCTGTGTTGGCGCTGTCCTTATGGAACCGCGCCAGCCATATTTCGTTATCCAAAAGGTATAGCCGGTATTCCGTATTGCCGGTGCTGCCGGTGACGGTGCACTGGCTTTTTTCATGATATGCCGCGATATCGGGCAAACCAAACCCTTCCATCATGAAGCTTTCGCGGAATGCAGCCTCATCAAACACCGCCGGCTGATAGGAAGCCTTCATGCTATTGCGGCTCCCATAATGGTCCGTTATGACGAAAGCATCCTCCGCGAGCGTGTAGTACTCGCAAAACCCCTCCAGCGCAAGGAAGGAGCTTAAGGGGTTCATGTAGATCTGCTTTTTGAAGGCATATGTGCCATATGGGATGCCCGGCACGCCGCCGGGGCCGGCCCCTTCGCCTGCCAAAGCGTGCGCGGCTGCGCACAAAAGTAGCGGAATCAACGCAAAAACAACAAGCCTTTTCATGCCGTATACCTCCCGGTGAATACATTTGGAACAGGGCGGCCGCCTGATTGCCGCTTTCCATACCGCTTTACCGGCACCCTTCATGAATAGAACGGATGCGAATGGAAAACATTGCACGTAAAATGAAAAACAGAAATTGAAGGAGGCAGACCGGTAGCATTGGCGCTTGCGGTATGCTATAATTAAAAGGTTATTATCAAGAGGGGAATTTGTTTTTGACATGTTAAGCGCACAGGGGATATCGTTACAATACGGCGGCCGGGAGCTGTTCAAGGATGTCAGCGTTCAGTTTGCGCCGGGCAACTGCTACGGCCTGATCGGCGCAAACGGCACAGGGAAGTCCACATTTTTGAAAATACTCTCCGGCGAACTGGAGCCGACAAAGGGCGACGTATCCGTAAAGCCCGGCGAGCGCATCGCTGTACTGCGCCAGGACCACTTTGCCTATGACGAGCACACGGTGCTGAGCACCGTTATCATGGGGCATGCCCGGCTGCACGAAATTATGGCGGAAAAGGAAGCGCTGTACGCGAAGGCCGACTTTAACGATGCCGACGGCATGAAGCTGTCCGTGCTGGAAGGGGAGTTTGCAGAGCTGGACGGCTGGAACGCGGAGCCCAATGCCCAGACGCTGCTCAACGGCCTTGGCGTTGCCGGCGAATACCATGACATGCTCATGCGCGAGCTGGACGGGCCTTTGAAGGTGAAGGTCCTCTTGGCGCAGGCGCTTTTTGCCACGCCCGACATACTGCTGCTGGACGAGCCCACCAACAACCTGGATCTGCACGCCATCAAGTGGCTGGAGGATTTCCTTATGGATTTCCCCAACACGGTGATTGTTGTATCCCACGACCGGCATTTTTTGAACCATGTGTGCACCCACATCGTGGACATCGATTACGGCAAGATTCAGATGTATGTAGGCAACTATGACTTCTGGTATGAATACACACAGCTTGCCACGCGCCAGGCCAAGGACCAGCGCAAGCGCAATGAGGAAAAAGCAAAGGAGCTGGAGGAATTTATCAGGCGGTTCAGCGCCAACGCCTCCAAATCAAGGCAGGCCACGTCCCGAAAGAAGCTGCTGGACAACCTGCAGATGGAGAATTTCGTACCCTCCTCCCGCCGCTATCCCTTTATTCATTTTGATCAGGCCCGGCCGGTGGGCAACGATGTGCTGACGGTAAAGGGGATCAGCAAAACCGTGGGCGGGCGCAAGGTGCTTGACAACATAAGCTTTCTTGTGATGCCGGGGGACAAGATTGCTTTCGCGGGCAAGGATGAGCTGGCGCGCACTACGCTTTTCCAGATTTTGATGGGGGAGCTGGAGCCCGACGAGGGGGAGTTCAAGTGGGGCGTTACCACCACGCAGGCCTATTTCCCTGCCGATAACGCGGCTTACTTCAAGGATATGGATTATACGCTGGTGGACTGGCTGCGGCAGTATTCCCAGGACAAGCATGAGGTGACCATCCGGGGCTGGCTGGGCCGCATGCTCTTTTCGGGGGAGGAGGCGCTCAAGCAGGCCAGGGTATTATCCGGCGGCGAAAAGGTGCGCTGCATGCTGGCCAAGATGATGGTGCTGGGCGCCAATGTGCTGATTATGGATGAGCCCACCAACCACCTTGACCTGGAATCCATTACCGCGCTCAACGAAGGCATGGCGGAGTTCAAGGGCACCATGCTCTTTACATCCCGCGACCATCAGGTAATGCAGACGGTGGCCAACCGTGTGATTGAGATATTGCCGGGTACCCTCATCGACCGCCGCGAGAGCTATGATGATTATCTGGAATACAGGGAGTCGCTGCTCCCCGGCGCGGCTGTGTGATGACGTATAATAGCAAAGAGCATGGAATTGCCAAACGCGCGCGGCTGCTCCCACGCAAAAATACCGTCCATTTTCGGACGGTATTTTTGCGCCAGGGGAAAGCGGCCATATGCCGGATAATTGTCTGGACTTTGTATTACTCGTACTCCGCCATCAGGTCGTACACCATTTGCGCGTCCAGCTTGGCCTGCGGGATCAGCGCCACAGGGTCCACCATGCGGCCGTCCATGCGGGAAAGCCGCTGGGGCACGTAATAGGCGGCGACGTGGTTGGCATAGCGCACCCAGCAGTCGTAGGCCAGGTCCGCATAGGCTACAGCCCTGGCGGCCATCGCCGGGCCGCGGCCCATGATCGCCCGCTGCGTGGCCAGCGCCGCCTCCACCTTGGCGGAATAGAACCTTGCCAGCAGCGCGAAGGCGCGGCAGTCGGCCAGCAGCGCCGCCAGCTCGGACTGTGCCTGTGTGAACAGCGCCAGCATCGCTTCGGCCTGCTCGCCGCGGGACAAAAGCTCCTTGGCCACCGCGTCCGGGGTGACCTTGTCCGCGGGAATTTGCACGCCCTGGTATTCCATAAGGCAAAGCTCCCGCACGCCAAGATAATTGCAGCCGGGCTGGGCGGGGGTCATGATGTAATCGTGCACATCGTGGAAGGTAAGCTCGCCGCCCATATGCGCCACATGGTTGATGTTGGATACGCTGCAATTGGCCTCCGGGTAGTGCTGGAAATCAAAATCGTGCCAGTGCATGCTGTTCATAAGCGGGATCACCATGGAAACCGTTTCGCACAGCTGGAATACGCGCTTCGCCTCCGCCAGGGGCAGGGCGAGGCGGTCGGCCAGGATGCCCACGAAATAACTGTCGGAAAGGTCGGGCTCGTAGGCAAGGCAGCCCCAGATGGCCATCATATACCCTTGCCTGTCCAGCACGGTGCGGCGGGGCATGCACCCTTCCTGGGCCCTGGCCAGGTAATCGCGGCCAAGGGTGTAGCCGTCCGGCCCCATCATAAAGCCCCGCAGTACTTTGAAGGGCATGTTTTGGATATACGCGCGGGCAAACGCGGCACCGCCCCAGCGCATCATGTAGATGTCGTCGTTGCGCACGGTGAGCCAGGTTTTGTGGCCTTCGGGGATTGTGGGAAAGAACCCGTCGCCAAAATGGGGCGTTGTGTCGGAGTACATGTGGGCCTGGGAATACTTGAAGCTGAAGTCCAGGGGCACCGGCAGGGTTGAAAACGCCTCGAGAATTTCACTGGCACCGCTCATGTGCTGCCGGTGGATGAGTGTGAAATCCCGGCCGCTTTCGCCCACGGCATCACGGATGCCCTCGCCATAGGTGTCCGCCAGCCATTTGACGTCAAAGCGCAGGTCGGGCTGCGGCTCCCAGCCCACGGTCATCCGCTCGCCGGCGGTGATGCCGATGCCCTTGAGCAGCGGGTAGGTGCGGACCAGCTCCGCGACGCTCTTGCGAAAGTAATCCTTTGTTACGGGATTTTTCAGGTTGCAGTCAATGCCGTAATCCGTGTGCTCCGTACCGTACACGAACACATTCCAGGTGAACACGTAAAAGCCGATGCCCCGGTCGGCGCCGTATTGCATAACGTCGCGCCAGAACCCGATTTTCTCATCCACACTCATGCGCTTTACCGTTTCAAGGTTTTGCGCGTGCCGCCTGCCATACATGCCCAGGCCCGCCAGCGTCGCGCCGGTGACAGGCTCCCTTGTGCGCTTCACATCCTCCAAGGCGACCTTTTCATAGCCCGGCACGCGCACCAGCGAGGGGAAGGGGTGCAGGCTCCAGATGGATACGGCGTTGTATTTGTTCTCCGCCAGGTCGTCCAGCAGCGTGCGCCAGAAATCCATTTCCCACATGTGGGGAATGTTGTGGAACGCGCTGTCGGAGGCGTCGGAGTAGCTGGGCGTGCGGGCGTCCAGGGGGATATTAAACTTGATGCCGCGTTTTTCCATGGCGGGCGCATGGCTGCCCTCCGGCCAAGCCATGCCGGCCTTTTCCGCCCGGGCGATGTCCAGCAGGCCGTACATGCAGCCTGTTTCATCGCCCAGCAGCGTATAGCCGCCGCCGTTTTTTTCAAGCGCATACCCTTGCGGAGGCGGCACGGCCGCCTTGGTATTGGCCTTGGCATAGGCCGCCCCCTGATCGCTTGAAAGGTTGCAGACGGCCAGCGATGCCGTGGATTTGAGCCCGCCGGCCTTTTGAAGGCCGAATTCTATTTGCGGCGTGCTTCCGTATACCGTCACATTCATGCCGTTTCCTCCTTATGCCTGTTCCAGCTTGACGACTTCCCAAACCGCAAGGCGGTCCAGGGTGAATTCAGCCCAGCCGTCTTTATGCGATACGTCAATGGGCTGCCCTGAAAGCAGTGCCGTCGCACGGGGGGGCTTGTTCCCATTCCAGCGTACCCTGACCTGAAGGCCGGTAAGCGCGACGTTCGTATCCAGCGGGCGCTGGCCTACGCCGTTGACCAGGTGAATAAGCTGCGCGCCGCCGTATTCGTAGCCCATTACCTGCAGGCCGCGCACGTGGGTGCAGGTGATGTGCTGACTGCCGCCCAGCAGCATGTTGATGGCGTTGCCCGCCAGCATGGCATGCTCGCCCAGCTTGTAGGCGGTGATCAGCCGCGAGATTTCAAAGGGCATCAAAAGCACCCCGCCCCGGCCGGTTTCATGATACAGGCAAAGCGGCAGGTCACTTTTGGGGTTGGGTATGCTGGAACGTTCCGGCGGCGCGCCCACGGCCTCCAGCGGCGCGAAGGGGGGAACCAGCGTGGCCAGGCATTGGGTGTTCTTCAGCGGGCGCACATACTGCACCACGCCGCGGTGGGCGATCATGGGCGTACGCTCAAAGCCCGCTGCCAGGGGGTTGCCTTTGGACGATTCCTCAAAGCGCAGGTAGCTGGCAACAAGGCTTTCGCTGTTTATCACATCCGGATGAATGCCCAGCATGGCCAGGGCTTCCGGCGATATCACATCGGGCACGCCCTCCATGAGAATCTTGCCGCCGCCATTGGTAAAGCCGGCCAGGGCGCGGGTCATCTCATCATCCAGGCGGTTGCCCTGGGGGATGACGAGTACCTTGTACTTGCTCAGCCTGCCCGCGAGCACCTGCTCCCGGAGGAGCACGTCAAAGGGCACCTGCCGGTCGATAAGCGCCTCGGCCCAGCCCTCGGCGGCGTTGCCTGCCTGGCCCAAAAAGGCCTTCTCCAGGCCGCCCTTGCCCTCCATGCTCCACAGCAGCGCCACCTCGGCGGTGGAGACTGCCCTGTGCATATCCTTCTCAACAGCCATGATCTGATGATTGATTTCGCTTACGCAGTCAAGGATGCGCTTGTCGGGGATGGTGTCGCAAAAGCCGGTGATGGAATGCCAGATCATGCCGCCGTTGGCCGGGACCTGGCTCATCCAGTACCGGTATTCCGCCGGAGGCAGGCCGGTATGCCGCCAGTCCATGCCGGGGCAGGAGTGGATGATGCCGAAGGGAACGGGTGCGATATCCGGCTCGGAGCGGCCCAGGCGGATGCACAGCGCGGGCTTCCAGCTTTGAGGTATGTTCTGCCAGCCAAGGGACAATACATCCTGGGGCTCGCAGCAGATCATATCGCAGGTGGCCAGGCGGTCGAACAGGTTATCGTGGGAAATGGCGTAGTACAGGATGAGCGGGATGTCCTGCTTAACGGCCTTCACCTGCTTGTACCATTGGTCCACGCAGTCCCTTAGGATGCGGCTCATCCAGTCGGGGGCGTACTGGCTGGGGTCGCTGGGCAGCGGCTGGCCGTAGTATTCCATATACTTGCGGCGGCAGTTGCCGCAGGAGCAGGGGCCGGGGTGCGGAGCGTTGAAGAAAACGCCGTCGATATCATACCGCTCCAGGGATTCTTTCAATACCTTCAGCGCCACATCCTCATTGCGGTAGCCGCTGTTGATGCAGGTGGTATACAAAAGGTCCCACTCGCCGGGGCGCTGGGCGCCGGTGGTCGTGGCCGTGCCATCCTCCTTGCGCGCAAACCACTGGGGACGCAATTGATATGCCTTGTCATAGGCCTTGGAAAAATCGTAGCGGGCGACCAGCTTGATGCCGCGCTTGTGGCACTCCTCGATCAGGCGGGCCAGCAGGTCGTATTCCTTGGGCAGATAAGGGTTCACATAATGATAGGGCACATCGCTGGGATACCAGGCGACAATGCCGCCAACGTTCATCACCAATACGTTTCCGCCCATATCATAAGTTTCCTGGGCGATTTTAGCGGGGTCCATTTTAGGCGTGTCCAATACTTGCAAATTGGTTTGGATAACGCGCAGCGGTTCTTTCCACCATAGCGGCTGTGGCATGATATATTCCCCTTTCGATTGCCGTTACATATAAGGGGAGGGCAGGGCATACCACCCGGCCCTCCCCCTTATTAATTGTGGGAATGCTTATTGGTTCAGGTTGTTGTAGTAGGCGGTCAGCTCCTGGAAGGCCTGCTTGAATTCGGGCATGGCGCGCAGGCTGTCCACATAGGCCTTGTACTCGTCCATGGTGATTTCGCCGAAGATCGCCTTGGTGCCCATGGCCGCCCATTCTTCCTCGTAGCTGGGCCAGGTTTGGGACCAGGTGTCGCTGATGGCGTGGGACATGAACTGGGGCAGGCCCAATTCCACGTACTGTTCCACTTCCTTGCGCTTCATCTCGTTATAGGCGGCGGGCGCGTTGGCGGCATCCACCTTCACCCATTTGCCATAATTGAGAACGCCGGCGCCCTTGCTGGTGACGTTGATTTCCTTGGTGCCCTGTTCGGTCATCTTCCTGCTGCCGTCTTCCAGCACGGTGTGGTGAACATCTTTGACGCCGAAGTAGGCCAGGTCGAAGGCTTCCTCAGAAGCGGATTTCTCAAAATAATCCAGAATCTTGAGCATTTTTTCTTCGGGGACCTTCTTGGAGATGTAGAAGCCGCCGGAAACGCCGGTCAGCAGCTCGATGGCATAGCCGTCCGGGCCCTTCAGGGTGAGGTTGAGGATTTCGGCTTCGGGCTGAATCTTTTTCAGCGTCTGCTCCCAGTCATAATCCCACCAGATGCTGCGGGGATAGGAAGCGCCCATGCCGCTGGTGAACAGCTCGATGGCCTGGTTGTTCTTGATGGCGGGGAATTCCTGGGCCAGCGTGCCATCGGCATACAGGTCGCGGAAATAAGCGATGGTGTTGGTGGTGGCGTCGTTCAGCTGCGTGGCGATATAGCCGCCGTCCGCGTCAAACTGGGGCTTGAAGGCGCCGAACGCACCGGTGATGGGGATGATGGGCAGGCTGTTGGTGCTGCCGACGGCCACAAGGCCGATGGTGTCATCCTGGCCGTTGCCGTCAGGGTCGGAGGCGCAGATAACCTTCAGCGCTTCGCGGTACTCTTCCAGCGTGGTGGGCACGGGCAGGCCGCACTTGTCCAGCCAGTCCTTGCGGATTTTAAGGCCGTTGTCGGTCTGCGTGCGGGAGCGGGGCACCGCGTAGATGCGGCCGTCCACCGTCAGGTACTTGTAGGCGCCTTCCACCTGATTTTTCAAAAGGTTCGGATATTTGCTGAAATCGCCCAGGTAGTCGGTCAGATCCCAGAAAGCACCCTGCTTGATGGCGTTGATAAGGGTGGGGGTGCGGATGTCCGGCACGGAGGAGACCTCGGGGATGTCGCCGGAGGACAGCTTCAGGTTGTACTTGGTGTGGAAGTCGCCCGAGGGCACCCACTCCACCGTCAGTTTGGAATTGGTCAATTCCTGCCAGGAGGACCAGAACGCGTCGCCAAGGGAGGGTTCATCGGAATACAGGGGGATAATCATGGTGAATTCCAGCGGTTCTTCCGCCGCGGCGAACGCCGGTGCCTGAATGATGCCAAGACACAGAACCATGGCAAAGACCAGAGCGAGCAACCTTTTCATTTTCCTTCTCCTTTATTTGTTTTATGCTGCAAGCGCCTTGGCGCTTGTACAACCTAACCCTTGATGGAACCGACCATAACGCCCTGAGCGAAATACTTTTGCAGGAAGGGGTATACCAGCAGTATGGGCAGCATGGCCGTGACGATGGCGGCCATCTTGACGGTTTCCTGGGGCAGCGTCTTCTGGTCCGCCAGAGGGCTGAAGCCCAGGGAGTCGGAGTCGATAATCATGGTCTTCAAAAGCACCTGCAGCGTCCACTTGCTGGAATCGGTAAGGTAGACCATGGCGTTGAAGTACAGGTTCCAGTAATATACCGCGAAGAACAGCGTGAAGGTGGCCAGGCAGGCCTTGGACAGCGGCAGTATGATGCGGAAGAAGCACGTCCAGTCGTTGCAGCCGTCGATGCAGGCGCTTTCCTCCAGCTCCTTGGGCAGCGAGTACATGAAGGAGCGCACCACCACCAGGTCCCACGCGCTGGTCAGCGCCGGGAGGATCAACGCCCAATGGGAGTTCATCAGCCCCAGGTTTTTGATCAGCAGGTAGTTGGGCAGTATGCCGGCATTGAAGATCAGCGTGAACACGACGATGCCGGAGAGCAGCTTGTTGCCGGGGACCTCCTTGCGGGTGAGGCCGTAGGCAAAGGTGAAGGTGACGTAGGCGTTGAGCACCGTTCCGATTACGGTGACCAGGGCGGTGTTGCCTATGGCGCGCATGAAGTTCTGGCTCTGGAAGATGTACTGGTACCCTTCCAAGGAAAACCGCTCCGGCAAGAGCGAAAACTTCATGGGCACGTAGCTGTCGGGGTGCGTGAAGGACACGCTGATGACATAGAAAAACGGAAACAGGCACAAAAGCATGATAACGGCCAGAATCGCCATGATGATCCAGTCGCCGGTAGTGCTTTTTTTCGTGCTGACAAAGCTCATGAGCAGCCCAACCTTTCCATACTCAATAGATGCCGTCGAAGCCGGCCCGCTTGCAAGCCTTGTTGGAAAGCAACACAAACACGGTGCCCACTAGGCTCTTGAACAGGCCCACGGATACGCCCAGGCTGAACTGGCCTTTGGATATGCCCTGGGTATAGGCGTAGGTGTCAAACACCTCGGCCACGTCCCGGACCATGCTGTTGGTCATCAGCAGTATGTGCTCAAACCCCGTATCGAATATGCGGCCCATGCGCAAAATCAGCAGTGTGATGATGGTGGGGTAGATGGAAGGCAGCGTGATGAAGCGAACCTGCTGCCAGCGCGTCGCGCCGTCCAGCACGGCGGCCTCGTACAGCTGGGGATTGATGCCTGACATGGCCGCCAGGAAGACGATGGTGCCCCAGCCGCATTCCTTCCATATGGTCTGGCCCACCAGCATCGGCCAGAAGTAGCTCTTGCCGGTGAGGAAGGATATGGGCTTGGAGCCCAGGGACACAAGCCCCTTGTTGATGATGCCCACATTGGTGGAGAAGAGGAAGAAGGTAAGCGACACCACTACCACCCAGGAC
>JAEWNM010000303.1 GCA_023392755.1 Bacillota bacterium | reverse complement strand
TGTAGAGATCGTTGTTGGTCTACTCAATAACCGACCCCGTAAGCGTCTCGGCTGGAAAACCCCCGCGGAGGTCTTCTTCTCTAAATCCCCCAGACGCTGTTGCACTTGACTTGACAATGTACCATCTTGAATCGGAGGGCTTCGGCCCTCCGATACCTCCCTGGGTTTTTTGATGGTCTGAGCGCCGGGAAAGCAAAGCATCGCTTTCCCGGCGCTGTCTTTTTACTCCTCCGTCAGCCCGTTATCAATCCGGTCCACCGCACGGCCATAGGGATTATACAGAACGGCTTCGTCTTTCTTTTTATTGTGCCAGACATTTTTGTCGTCAAACCGCCAATCGCAGGCCCCCTGCGTAGCCTGGGAGCCAAGGCGTACGGCGGCGCCGGGCGCCAGGACGGCATTGTCCGGGAAGAAGAAGATTTCCTCCCCCCTTGTGGAAAACACGTACCAGCCCTTCAGGGACACCGTGTCCTTACCGGAATTCGTTATGGTCAGCGCATCCTGCTCCGGGTCGATCCCAGCAAGGCGCAAGGCGTCCGATACGCCGGGAAGGTTGTCCCACTCCACCGCTTCCACTGTGGGCTGCCCGTTTTCCAGCGTCACAAGCATGCCGCCCCGGGCATTTTGAGTCACCGCAATCTGCGCCCCGGCGCGCTTCAGGGATGCCAATACGGAGGGGTGCGGCGTATCCGGCTCCTCTGTAGAATTGGTGGAGATCACCGCCACCTTTGGCGATACAACGCGCAAAAAGGCGGGGGATGTGCTGTCATCCTCCCCGTGGTGGGAAACCTTCAGAACCTCGCTGCGGGGAATGCTCCCCGCGGCCAAAACCGCGCTTTCCTCCGAAAACTCCATATCCCCGGTGAGCAATATGGTTCCGTGGGGCGTTGTGAGCGCCATGACCAGGGAATTGTTATTTTCATTTTCATCATCCTGGGTAATGGGGCCCAGAACATGAAAGGCCGACGCGTCAGATACCTCCACCGTATCCCCCGCCTTGAGCCATACGGGCTGCATATCTCTTTGCGCCGCGGCCGGGGGGAGCGGGTGCTTTTCCGGCTTGACGCCCGTATACATGGCGGAGCCGTACCAGGCGCCGACCGCTATATCGCTTTTTGCAAGCATGGCCATGCCCCCCATATGGTCTTTGTCCGTATGGGTCAGGAAAACGCCATCCAGCTTTTCTATCTGCAGGGCGCTAAAAGCGGCCCGCAATGCGCCCCAGGATTGAACGGTCCCCGTATCGACCAAATAAATTTTGCCGTCCGTCCACACAAGCAGGCTATCCGCCTTGCCTACGTTGACCGCCAGCATCCTGACGCCGGCCTCCTGCTCAGCCTTCGCCGCAGGTTCGCGGCGGGCGGCAAATGAAACGGCGGCAGCCAGCGCCATCAGCGCGATTGCAGCAATCGTCCACACTTTCTTTCCATGCACACCTACCCCTCCTTCAAAATAGACAATCCTCTTATAATTATAACAGCATTTTTCCCATACGACAAACAGTATTGTTTTTCCCAAAAGAGCGCACCCTACCCATGAAAAAGGAGGGGGATCGATTTGATTTCCAGCAAACACCCCTTGGAAAACATACGGGTCGTACAATACGGTTGCGGCAAGATGGCAAAGGTCATCATCAAATATCTCTATGACAAGGGCGCGCGGGTAGTGGGCGCCATCGATGCCAATCCTGAGCTTGTGGATATGGACATAGGCGATTTCGCAGGCCTTAACCATGAAACGGGCGTGAAGATCGTCAGGGACGCCAACGGCATACTGGATGGCTGCCGTCCCCATATTGTCATTCTCACTATGCATAGCTTCATGCAGGAAATGCATGAAGCCATGACCGAATGTGCCATACGCGGCATTAACATGATTACCGCCTGCGAAGAGGCGCTATATGCCTGGACCACCGCCCCCGGCATCATCAACCAGCTGGACGCGCTGTGCAAAAAAACAGGCTGCACGCTCTGCGGCACCGGCATGCAGGACGTTTTCTGGGTGAACATGGTGGCCTGCGTGGCAGGCGGCATCCACCGCATATCCCAGATAGAGGGCACCGTAAGCTACAACGCGGAAGACTTTGGACCGGCACTGGCCCGCGCCCACGGCGTAGGGCTGGACCCACAGCAGTTTGACAGGGAGATTGCCGGGCAGGAAGCGCCTCCCGCCTACGTATGGAGTTCCACCGAAGCGCTGTGCGCAAAGCTTGGCTGGACCGTCGCCTCCATCAAGCAAAAGGCCGTGCCCGTCTATTGCGACAGGGAGCTGTACAGCCATACGCTGGAAAAGAACATACCAAAGGGCAACGCCGTCGGCATGTCGGCGGTGGTCACCGCCATCACCCACCAGGGGCCGGTGGTGCAGGCGCAATGCATTGGCAAGGTGTATGCCCCGGACGAGGGGGATATGTGCGACTGGAAAATATACGGCACGCCGGATACCGCATTTTCCGTCAAGAAGCCGGACACCGTAGCCCACTCCTGCGCCACCATTGTCAACCGCATCCCCAATGTTTTGAATGCCCCGCCGGGATACATCACCATGGAAAAGCTGCCCTATGCCTCCTTCCTCTCCTACCCCATGCACATGATGGTTAAAACGCAGGAAGCGCAGGGAAGCCTTAACATACATCCCGAGACTGTCTATGCTCCGCCCAGCGGTTTCGGCCTATCCCACTGAAACAGTCACGCCCCCGGAAAATGATTCCCGGGGGCGCCAGTTTATCAACAAAGTGGCTGTCGCCACTTTGTTGAGCTTTTCCCTCGCTGCACTGCAAAA
>JAEWNM010000100.1 GCA_023392755.1 Bacillota bacterium | reverse complement strand
CGGCAATACGGCTTCCCCAGCCTCAAGTACAAGCGCCTGCGCCTGATGCATGTTGCCCATTTTGATGTATCCGGCCGCGGCGGTGAGGGATAGAAGCATGGTGAGCATGGGCGGGCATTCCGGGTTGTCATGCAATCCGGCCTGTACTGTCCCCACAAGCTCCGCGGGTATGCCCTTGTGCATCAGGTACAATGCGTGTACGAGCAGTGCCAGGGGGACCATTGCCGGCAGAAGCTTATCCCGTGAGAAGCGCCCTTCCTTCAGCCAGTCGGGAATGTCCGCGTATTGCTGCAGTTCAGCCAGCAATATACTGCGCATGATATCCATGGTGGTCAGGACGGCAAAGGTTTGCTGCGATGGGTAAGCGGCGGCGCGCTTAAGGGTGCCTATGGCACGCTGCCAGCCGGCTGTGTCTGCTTTGTATAGCGCGACCTGGGCCAGTTGCAGTGCGGAACCCAGTTGGACGATGCTCTGCTGTTTCTTTTCGGCCAGGTATGCGGCCTTGTAGGCCAGTATTTCCGCCTCGGCCAGATTTCCGCCATTGTATGCAAGCTCGGCAAGATACAGGATGTCCGCCCCGCTTCCGTTGCCATCTGTCAGCGCGGTATATAAAGCCATATATTCCTTAAGCTCAGCAGCCTCTGCTTCGGCCTGGCCCGGCATGACATGAAAAACAGACAGCGGAACGCAATTGCCAAAACAAAAGGGCATGGCGGGGAGAATTACCTTTGAATGCTTTCCCTGGAAAAGCCGGGCCGCCTTTCTTAAAACTTCGGTCATATCTTTAAGGCGCGGGTAGTGCTTGAAAGAGGATAAGAGCAGCCACTCGCCCATGAGGGATTGCGTATTGCCATAAAACTCCACAATGGGAAGCAGCGTGTCAAGAAGCAATGCAAACGCATCCTCCATACCTGCTGTTTTCAGCGCCCAGGCGATGCGTAGCATGGACAGCGGATGCTCATCCATGATATCCCTTGGGCAGTTCTGCGCCGTATCCAGCGCGATGTCAAAAAAGGCTGTATCTGCGATCCGCTCATACAGCAGGCTGGAAAAATCAAGGGACAGCATGCGTCCATAATCCCGGAGCATCCAGTAAAACCCCATAGCCTCGGCAAGCCTGTTTTCTTCCCGGCACAAATCGCCTGCCCGCAACAGGCATTCCCGCTCAAAGGATGCGCCGCGTTCATATCGTTTTTGCTTGAGCAGCCGGGCCAGAATGCTATGAATGGCATACCGTCCTTCTGCAGGGTCATACTGGATGAACGGGTTCGAAAGCACATCCAAGGCGTAACCGGGCAGCGCCTGAACGCCAAGCAGGAAACACATGTGCCGGACTGTTGCCGTTTCCAGGGGCGAAATCCTAAGCAAAAAGGTCTGCTGTTCCTTGGTCAGCTTGTCCCACATCATGCGCTCCATAAGGATGAGAATGTCCTGTGTGTCGGAAAACACGCCTCTATCCCTGAATGTTCGCAGCTGCAGGTATACAGCTATAATCCATCCTCCGGTAAGCTCAGCAACACTCCGGGCGGTTTCCAAGGTAATCCATGTATCCATGCGTGCATAATAGCTGCGGATATCTTCCGCGCGAAGGCACAGATCCGCCGCGGTGATATGCAAAAAGCCACGGCCGGTTATGATATTGAAAATGCTTCTGCTGATCATTTGGGTTATCAGGATAACATGCAGGCCGTTACTGCCGTGCTCAACGATCGCGACAAAAAAGGAGGGTGGCAGCGAGGCCTGGAAAAGCTGAAAGTTGTCAATCACAAGGTAGGTTTCGCTCTCGCACTTCATTTCCCTGATGGCATCACAGGCCATACCGGCGGTCATGGCATTGGGAAGCTCGATTTGCTTGAGCTGTTCTCCAGCCTTTTCATCTATTTTGCCTATCGTATCTGCAAAGCGGCGGAAGCGGGCGGAGGGAAGCTCCTCGATGGCGGTAAACCAATGGATGCAGGCATTTGATGCGGGAGCGTGTTTCAGAAAATCCCGTACCGCTGTTGTCTTTCCGTAACCCGGGGGAGCCTCAACAATGGCGGCATGCGCAAATGGAAGCTCCTCCAGCTTTTGCTTCAGCCGGCGGGAGAAATAATGCATTTCCTTTCGGGCTGTTTGATTTCGTTCCATCGGGTATTCCCTTCATGAGCTCTTCTTCCGGCTGTATGCCGGCTGCATTCCAGGTATCCCACATGCCGCGCAATCATGAAATGTATATCAAACATTATATATTCTCTTGTAAACGAATGCAACATCAGCCCGCAGGATCATTGTTCAGGAGCCATGGCAGCGATGGAAAAGGAGCGGGTCCAGGCCAAGGTTGCCTCGATCCTAGTCATCACCGCCGTCCGCACCTGCGAACCCCCGCAATAGGGTGGGGGATAGGACCTGAGCCTGATAGCTTATCTCATGGAAAAAACGCCTTCCGCGCACCGGTAATACACCAGGTCCCCTAAAAAGGGGACGCGGTCCTTTGCAAACATTTCATCTACCGTCAAAAACAGATATCCGTCGCTTTCCAGCGCGTCAATAATCAGTTCCGCATAAATATCGCAGCGCAGGGTGGTGTCATGGCAAAGTATGATGTCGCCGTCCATGGCCTGTGACCGTACATGCCGGGCGATGGCCTGTGGCGATCCTCCGTATAGATCGCCGGAATTGACACTCCACTCGATCAGCGCCCAGCCTGTTTTCGCGTTGAGAAGCGGCTCGTTTTTTCCATAGGGCGTGCGGTTGTATGCGCTGGGGGCTCCGGTAGCTTCCGTCAGGGCCGCATCCAGCCGGGCTCTTATCGCCCGTACCGCATCCTTGGGCCATGCGCTCGTATCGGTATGCAGCCAATTGTGCCCGCCGACGGCATGGCCCTCATCCCGCTCCCGTTGCACAATGGCGGCTGTCCTTGCTATCCGGCTGCCTGTAATAAAAAAACTGGCCCGTACGCCCTTTTTAGCCAGCATGGCAAGAAGCCTGGGTGTGGCGGCGGAGCTGGGGCCGTCGTTAAAGGTCAGGCAGGCCATTTGGTAATAGCGCCTGTTGTCGGTCTGTTCATAAGCTTCGCTTCGCATGTGGCCATACAGCTCCGGGTAATAAAAGGGCACCTGAATGATGGCCGATTTGCCTTCAAACAAGGTTGAGGCCGGGTAATGTAAAACAAGCGACATCCCGTGCAGTGTAAAATCGGCCGTGTATAGCGCCCTATGCACAAGCAATTGGTCCGTCACCCGCGTATTTCCGGTAAGATCGGGGTAGTATCGCAGGAAAGCTTTGCGCACGCCTGATTGTAGTATATTCCATACAGTGCTTTTCTCATCAAACAGCGTGGTCAGGGTTACCCGTTCCCCAGTGAGCATGTTATACGTCCTGGTGGTAAAGGCGGTGCTTCCGATGGCATCACCTCGCGTGATGCGTGCATATATCAGAAAGGAAAGCCATGAGGTGCCTGTCCTGGAATATTGAATGCCGATATCAAGGCGGGCATCCATGGCGTCTGCTTCATCCAGCGCCTGAAGCGCTGGTGTATACAGCGCGTCGTAGTATGATGTCAGTTCATTCAGTTCCGTATTGATGCTGTCAAGCGCGGTCAGAGCGTTATAGACGCATACAACCCCCTGGTTGTCAAGGGTGCTGATGTTTTGCTTAAGCACAACCCGCTGGCAGTCGGCATATGCCTGGGCATGCGCGTTTGTGCCCAGCATAAGTGCAAGGGCGAAAAAAGCGGAGGCAAGCAGTACAATTGCTCTTTTCATGGCAGGCTCTCCCCTGCTTTTTTTTTGCGCAGAATCCGGCCGCTGTTGATAAGCACAATAAATGCACCGATATTGTGCAGGAGGGCTCCGGGTAACGCGGTGATGATGCCAAAGCCGGCAAGCGTGATCATCGCGAGGCTCGTGGTAAAGGCAATGGCAATGTTCTGCTGAATGATGGACCTTGTCTTCCTGGCCAGGGATATGGCAAAGGGAATGTTGTCAAGGTGGTTGTTCATCAGGGCGATATCGGCGCTTTGGATGGCCGTGTCATTGCCGAATGCGCCCATGGCAATGCCTACGTCCGCTTCGTTCAGGGCCAGCGCGTCGTTGATGCCGTCGCCCACGAACACAACGCGGTTTTGCAGCCTTTCCCGTTTGACGATTTCCAGCTTTTGCTCGGGCAAGAGCCGGGCATAGGCATGATTCAGCCCGCACGCTTGCTGAAGGTGTTGCGCAATGTCCTCCCTGTCGCCTGTCAAAAGGCCGGTGTTTTTGATTCCCATGGCTTTTAAGCACGCCACCATTTCCGGCGCATCCTCCCGCATGGTATCGCTGAAGGTGATCGCGCCAAGGAAAGTGCCACCCTTGGCAATATACACCGCCGTGCCATAAACCGCCGCCATGGCACTTATGCTTACGCCATGGTTTTGAAGCAGTGCCTCGTTGCCCATCAGGATAGTTTCTTTCTTGCCCGTGCCCACAAGGCCCATGCCGCTGAGTTCCGTTACCTCAAGATGTTCCAACGCGGGGTATTGCTCCCGCAATGCGCACAGGGAAACGGAAAGCGGATGGGAAGAATGGCAGGCTACGGCAAGCGCGGCCTTGATAACATCCTCCTCCGCAACGCCCGGCGCGGGAAGGCAGGCGCTCACACGTATCTCGCCGCTGGTCAGCGTGCCTGTCTTGTCAAATAAAACTGTATTCACATCCGTGAGCTTTTCGATGAAACTGACGGATTTTATCAATACGCCGCGCCGCGCTGCCAAGGCCAGTGATGCGATAAGCGGCGCGGAGCTGACCAGCATATGGCCGCATGGGCAGGAAACCACCAAGATAGCCACCGCCCGGTCGATTTGTTTTGTAAACATCCAGACCACGGTGGCCACAATCAGTGCGAACGGTATATAGCCTGCTAGAAATTTATCCACCATGCGGCTTTCGGGGGTGGCGCTTTCGCCGGTCTGCTCCAGTATGCGCACGATTTTTTGAAAGGAGGTGTCGGCATATGCTTTCTCCACCGTCACATGAAGAGAACCCTGTATATTGAGCGTGCCTGCGTATACCGGGCTGCCGGGGGCAACGTCGCAGGGGAGCGTTTCGCCGGTGAGGGACTGCTGGTTGATACTGGATACGCCGCTTAGCACCCTGCCGTCGATGGGAAAGCCCATGCCGGGTTTCACTGCGATCACATCGCCCGCCTTCAGGCTTTTCGCATCCACCTCGCTTTCCATGCCGTCTTTTACGAGCAGTGCGCGGCCAGACTGCATCCTCTTCAGCCCATCAATGGCGTCCCGCCCTCCCACGATGCTTTTTTCCTCAAAAAAATGAACGATGGTCAGCAGCAGCGGTATGGTGATGGCTACCGTGTATTCGTTATTGAGCACGCTGATGAGCATGGCGATAGTGACCAGTATCTCCATCGCGGAGCAAAGCTCTTTATGCAAAAAGCCCTGTAATGCTTTCAAGGCAATGGGAACGCCGATGATGAGCACGCCAAACAGGTACATGAAGCCTGCCACCACGCCTTGGGCAGGGAATAGCGTCTGATAGACCTGGGCCGTGACAAGGCAGCACAGCGCGCCCATGGCCTGAAGAATGTCTGCCGAGAAACGGCGGCGCTGGGATACGGTCAGTACGGCGGCTTCCGGTTGCTGATCCGATGCGATTTCCATAATGGAGCGGTTGATATTCCGCATGGCTGTCTCCTCCCCGCTTTTGTTCATCCTCCCGGTTCACGGGAGCAGTATTCTGGGCGAATCCTCCGGGCTGTCCAAAACAATGACCTGCATTTTGGCGAGCACATTATCGATGCGGCTTTGCAGAACGCCCTCACGGATCATTTCGGGGCTTTGGGAAAAGTCCGCATACAGGCCGTTGAAGGCTGCTGTGTCGGTTTGGGCTTTGGCCAATTGGGAGGTTTGGCGGGCTTTGGCCTCCTCAATTGTTTTTTGCGCGCTGGACTGCGCGCCTGGCAGCGTGTTGACGCGGTATTCATTGGCTTGCTCCGCCAGTGTCTTCTTTTTCACCGCCGCCTCCGTCACAGCGTCAAAATCAGATTTGACTTCGTTGGGCGGTGTAAGCTTTGTCAGCTCCACATTGACCAGCGTAACACCAAGATTCAATCCGCTGAGCAAGTCCTGCGCCGTGTGTTTCGTATCCTCCGCGAGCAGTGCCTTTCCGGTGGTTAGCAGCGTATCCACATCCATGGTGGAAACATACCGCTGCAATACGCCGCTCACGCTGCCGTCCACTACCTTTTCCGCGTCTTTGCAGTTAAGCGCGTAGGCCAGCGGATCATCTATCCTGTATTTGACCGCCGCTTCCACCAGTATGATGTTGCTGTCGCCTGTAATGAGATAGCCGTTTTTTGTTATATCGCTTACAATGGCGCTGGTATTGGGACTGTGGGTTTTCACCGTGACCTGGTGGATCTTTCCGACAGGAATTTTAACTACCTCATCAATCACATAGGGAAAAGCAAAGTGTAGCCCGGGCTGCTTTATCCTGGCGCCTGGGTTTTCTCCCGTCAGGCGGCCAAAGCGCAGCACGACTGCCACCTCGCCGTTTTCCACTTTATATACGCCCGAACACAAAAGCAGCGCAAAAAGCAGCAGCAATAGCGGCTTGGAAAAGCGGATCAGCGTCCGGAACGTTTTTTCCATCCGGTTCTGCGTTGCGTTCATCATCGTATGTCACTCCATTTCATCGCCTGGCGCAGGCTCCATCAACACTCCGAAGGGTGATTCATCTGCGCTCAGCACCAGCACGCTTTTTTCGCCGGCCGCGTTTTCCAGGGCGCTCAGCTGCTTGAGCAATGAAAAGAGCTCAGGATTCTTTTCATACGCCTTCGCATAGATTTGGGCGACCTCGCTTTCGGTTTGTGCGTCGATCTTTGCCGCTTCGCTCCTGGCATCGGCAACAATCCTTGCCGCCTCCACATCCGCCTGGCTTCTGATAATTGCTGCGTCGCGCTCGCCCTCCGAAAGCAGCTGTGTAACGTACTTTTGCCTGTCGGCGCTCATTTGCTCAAATACGCTTTCCACGTTGGAGGGCGGCAGCGCCAGGCGCTTAATCCTTAAGGAGTGAAGCAGGATTCCGTAATTGTCACTGGCCTTTTCCCTGGCGCTTTTCATGATCCCGGCTTCAATATCATCAAGGCGGATATTCTCCCGGTTGGTAGAGACAAGCGCCGACATTTCATAACCGCCCATCACACCGTTTTTGGCGTTGGTCAGCAAATCGTTCAGGTATTGCTCCGCAATGGACATGCTGCCGATGCTGGTATAGAACAATGCCGGATTCTCAATGCTCCAAACCGTATAGGTCTGCAGGATCACATTTTTTTTGTCGTGGGTGAGCGTTTCGGTATACCCGGAATCCAGGTACTGGCTGCGCATGTCCAGGCTAATTACTTTTTCAAACGGCCAGGGCAGCTTGAAGCCGAGCCCCGCTCTTTCCTGCACCTTGCGAATGGCGCCAAAGCTTGACACAATAGCGCTGGACCCTTCCCGAACCACGTAGGTAAACCCGAATACACCCAAAATGGCGGCCAGCAGCAGGGCATATGCCCACTTGATTTGTTTGCGCATCCTTTTCACTCCTCATTCGCCAAGGTTGGCGGTAAACAGGCTGCTTGCCGTCAGCCCGTTGGCGATCATATACCGGCTCATGAATCCTTTTGCTCCGGGCGAAAAAGCGTACACTCGCATGTTTCTGATCAGCGCTTCAAAGGTATCAAGCCGCTTTCTCAGGAGATAGCAGTCCGGGGAGGCGCCGTAAGCCAGATAGGCATTTTCGTATACCGCCATATCGCTTTTTGCCTGGGCCACACGGCTTATCTGATTGGCTTTCGAAAGCAGCGCAATGGCTTCCCCCTGTTCCTTTGCGCTGTTGACCGCTTTCTCAAAATCCCCCTGGGCACGCTTGGTGATTGCTTCTTTTAGAATGGCGGCGCTGATGACGCCCTGATAGACATCCACCACATTCACCGGCGGATGGATGCTTTCCACAATTACCTCGTTGACCGCAATGCCTGTTTGGGCAAGGCTTGCATAGTTGTTAAGCTCTAGGCAAAGCTCATTTGAAAGGCCCTGGCGGTCAACGCTGATCATGGTGTTTAAATCGGATATGGCGGCTTTGCGCATCATCAGGTCGTATGTCTTCAGGGCCAATAGCCCCGCAGGGTCGCTGTACCGCGTGACATAATCACGCAGGTTGTCAATGTGGTACGCCACGCGCAGATTGACGGCGATCAATTCATTCCCGTTTCCCAAAAGAAGGTCGTATTCTTCCCCGCCATGCCCACTGGTCCAAAGATTGTCCCGGCTTTGCGTGGGCGAATAACCGATTTGCAAGCTTCTTACGCGGGCAACATCATAGATCTGTACATTTTCGATGGGGGAAGGCAGCTTGAAATGCAGCCCCGGCGACTTGATGGAATCTTCCTTCAGCGTGCCCAGGCGATACAAAAGCGCCTCCTGATGCGGCTCTATGGTATACAGGCAGGTGGACAAAAACAGCAGCGCGAGCCCGCACAAAAAAAACGGCGGGATCAGCCTTAGCGTATACCTTACGTAAAACAGTGATTTGAAGGAAAGCCCCGTGCGCTCCGCAAAGGAGATGTTTCTGTCCAGGAGCGTGATGTATTCGGGCGCCAGCAGAAGCGGCCTGTAGTCATATTCCCGCGTCATGTCGCCCTTGAATGTGTCGCGGACAGCGCCGCGGGCCAAGCTGGCCGTCAGATAAAGGCAGCATGCGGCCAGCACCCATTCGGTCGCAAGCGTCAGGTCCAGATTGAAAAAGATTTTTATCGCAATTGTCAGTACGACGGCAAATAAGGCGGCGCCCAGCGCCTGAAACAGCGAGCAAAGCGCCATGGCGGCGCTGATGCGTTTGAGCCGTCTTTGCGTGTGGAAGAGCCGTGCAAGAATCGAGGACGCCATAAAAAGGGCGGCCATAAGTAAAAGCGTACCGGCTGGATATGGAAAATTTTCGGATTTATAGTAGGCATCATAGATCAGCGGTGAATAGGCGAATATAATTTTTCTCGCGAGGTCAAAAGACAAAACCAGCAGAGTGGCCGTATAGGCGATGTTCAGCAGGCGGATCGCCAACGCCGCTGTTTTTGCCGCGGCGCTCCGGCGCGCCTGCTGTTCCGGCTCCACATCCGATTCGCCATGCACGTCCGGCAGGCGCGCGGCGCGGTCCAATAGCAGACGCAACGCGGCAAAGAGCGCCAGTATAAAGGAAACGGAAGACAGAAAGGAACAGATGACGTTCACGTGGTCAAGCATAAACGAATAAAGGGCATACTGGCTTGTCCACGCAAGGCGCGCCAATAGGATGGACAGCAGCTTGAAGGC
>JAEWNM010000245.1 GCA_023392755.1 Bacillota bacterium | reverse complement strand
CCCTGGCACTGTACGCGCTGCTGAAAGAGGTCCACGAAATCCGCCGCTTTCAGTTGGTGAGCCGCCCAGGCAACAAACTGGAACTGAGGATGATCTGCGAAGGCGGGCAGGCCGCACAGGACGTATTTGAAAAGGCCAAGGCGCAGGTATTGACTTATCTTGGCAAGAGCGGCATATCAAACGTGACCATGTACCTGTCAGAAGAAGAACCCCATCCCCACCCCGGCAGCGGAAAGTTTCAGCATGTGTTCAGGGCGAAGGAGTGAACGGAAAACTGACCGCTATTGCGGAAGGCCGCATAGAAAGCCGCCGGAGATAAGACATCTGGCAGCCAACTTCACAAGTGACGGATAACACCTTTTGCTGATATTGATCGGCCAGGGCATGGAGCCTGTTTCAAAGAATTGTCCATCCACTTTTTATCCCCCGCCACCTCTCCCATTGCTTCTGTGCATCGTGCATGGTATGATGGAAAACAATGGGTATGCTATAAGGCACGCAATAGAGCGGGCAGGCTGCCTTGGTGCACGTAAATCACAAGCAGGGGGGAATTCCATGAAAAAATTTGATATGGCTATTATAGGCAGCGGCAGCGGGCTGATGGTGATGGAGGCGGCGCTGAACGCGGGCCTTAGCTGCGCCGTGGTGGAGCGCGGCAAGTTTGGCGGGACGTGCCTGACCAGGGGCTGCATTCCCTCCAAAATGCTGGTATACCCGGCCGACCTATTGCGCGAGGCCAGGGATGCGGGCCGTATCGGCCTGAGCTTCGCCCCGCCGGAAACCGACTGGGGCCTGGTGGGCAAGCGCATGTTCCGGCAAATCGGCTACAGCGAAAGCATCAGGGAGAACCTGTTAAAGACCAAGGGGCTCAAGGTATATGAGGGCACGGGCTCCTTCACCGGCGAGCACACCATGCGGGTAACGTATGGCGAGGGCAGGCCCGATGACGAATTTGAGGCGGACCGCTTTGTCATCGCCGCCGGGGCCCGCTCCTTTATACCCCCTGTTGTCGGGCTTGAGGAGGCCGGATACATCACCTCCGAAGCGTTCTTTGGCGACCGCTTTCCCCAAAAGCCTTATGAAAGCCTGCTGATTATCGGCGGCGGGGCCATCGGCGCGGAGTTTGCCCATATCTTCTCCGCCTTTGGCACCAGGGTGACGCTGGTGGAAATGAAGCCGCGCATCCTTATAACGGAGGAGGAGGAAATCAGCCTCTTTGTGGAAAAGCAGTTCCAACATAACGGCATTGATGTGCTGACAAATACCAAAATCCTCTCCGCATCCTCAAACGGCGCGGAAAAGACCTTGACGGTTATGAACATGTCCACAGGGGAGCAGCAAGCCATCCATGCGGAGGAAATCTTCGTTGCCTCCGGCGTGCGCTCCAGCGGCGACTGGCTGAACCTTGACAGCGCGGGCGTCAAAACCGACAGCCGGGGCTATATTGAAACCGACGGATTTTTGCAGACCTCCCAAAGCCATATCTATGCCATCGGCGACATCAACGGCAAATATCAATTCCGCCACAAGGCCAATTATGAGGCCGGGATTCTGATTGGCAACCTGTTTGGCCGGGGCGAAAAAAAGCGGGCATCCTACGCCGCAACGCCCTGGGCCATATTCACCTGGCCCCAGGTAGGCCATGTGGGGCTGACGGAACAGCAGGCCAGGGACATGGGCCTGGAGGTGTGGGTAGGCCGGAATTACTACGCCGACATTGCGGGCGGCATTGCCATGGGCTATAGCCGCCGGGGGGAGGACAACGGCTTTGTGAAGATTATCGCCGGGGAGGATCAGAAAATCATCGGCGTGCACGTTGTGGGCCCCTATGCCGCCGTGTTGGTGCAGCCCTTTGTGTATTTGATGAACGCGGGCTACCAGTGCGAATGCGTGGAGGGCGGCGCAGGCAAAAAGGGCAGGGCCGGCGTGATACGCTCGGTCTGCCCGCAGATTGGCACCTTCCTGCCCATAGAGGATTCCATGGTCATCCACCCCTCCATGAGCGAGTTGTGCGCCTGGGCGCTGGAGGATATCGACTGGAGCCGGGAAGCGCCATAAATGAAAGGTATTCCGGGAAAGGCCCGGGCGGCCGCTTCCCCTTTGTAATCATTTCACCGTCACCGGCACCCATATCTCCACCCTGCACGCATCATTTCCTTCATCCCACAGGGTGTACTTTTCAATGGTGGGCAGGCCTGATTCCCTATATTTGCTCTGGGGCAGAAACTCCCGGTTGATGCGCTGCCAGGCCATATACAGCGCCTTTTCGCTGATGGTTCCGGCGGCCTCGAACCTGATCCACGTGGCGGGCGGGTACACGTAGCTGTCAAAGCCCTGCACATCCTCCCCGCTCCACAAAACGCCGCACATATAGTCGTTGCTGCCGTCCTTCAAAAAGCCAAAGCACAGCCCCAGGTCGCAAACGTGGCCGCTGAGCTCCTTTAGCGCCTCAGCACTGCCGTCGCTTTTGACAATGGCCCAGGTGCCGCCCCCATAGGGCGTTACGCGCCGCCTGCCGATGACCTTGAAGCCTTCCCTTTCCACCACCGTGTAATCCATTCTGCTGACCCCCTTCATTGTAAGGGCGAAGGTCAAATGGCAGTAGAACGTAAGCTTCGCGCCGGGTTGCCGCGCCTGTGTCGGCGTTACGCCGTGCAGCCGCTTGAATGCCGCTGCAAAGGCGTCCGGCGAACCGTAGCCGTACTTGAGCGCGATGTCGATTACCTTTTCATCGGTGTTTTTCAGGTCGTACGCCGCACAGCTTAGCCTGCGCCGCCTGACATACTCCGACACAGGTATGCCCGTTAACTGTATAAACGAGCGCTGAAACACGGAAAACGGGCACGCCATGATTTTGGCGATTTCGCCGGGCGCTATCTCGCCGCCCAGGCAGCCTTCCATATAGTCGGTCACCTGGTTCAGCCGTTCCACAAAATCCATTCCCTCACCTCCTTGCCGCCATTATACAGGGGGTTTCTCCCGCACGCCCGCGAATGGGCGTACATCTATTCACGGGCTGACACGTTTTTTTGTATCATACCACAACGGAAACAGGCTGTCATCAGGCCTGGGAGGCCGGCAGACCGGCAGGCCCGCAAAGCCCCACTTCTGGCGCGGCGCAAAAATATATTTTGGAATAGGAAAAACCTGAGCATCCCGGCGTCTTAGTATATGAGGGGGTGATCGCCATGGTCAGCGCTGCGGTACCCGGCGCAGACCGCGCCCTGCGGCTGGAACAATGGATCACCGAGTATGCGGACGCGGTGCTCAGGGCTTGTTTTGTCTACCTTTCGGATGCCGCCCTGGCGGAGGACGCCATGCAGGATACCTTTGTCAAGGCGTGGCGGAGCATGGATACGTTTGAGGGCCGCAACGGCTGCAGCGAAAAAACCTGGCTGATGCGCATTGCCATCAACGTCTGCCACAGCTACAAGCGCACCAAATGGTTCCGCCATGTGGATTTGTCAAAGGCGCTGGATGAGCTTCCGCCGGCCTGTCAGGCCGTTTTGCCGGAGGACAGAACATTGTTTCTGGATATATTGCGTCTGCCTGAAAAATACAAGCAGGTGATCCTTTTGTACTACTATCAGGAGCTGACGCTTGTGGAGTGCGCGGCGGCGCTTTCCATAAGCCGTTCCGCCGCCCACCACCGCCTGAAAAAAGCGCGGGAGCTATTGCGCCTTGGGCTTACGGGGAGGGATCACGATGAAGAATAGAATCAGGCACGCCATCAATGTCAACCTTTCCGGCATGTACGCGACAAAGCCAAGCCGCGCCGCCATAATGCAAAGAGTGCATGGAGGGGTAAAAGCGAAAAAGAAACTGTCGCTGGGGCTTATACTGGCGCTGGCGCTGACGCTGCTCGTCATCGGCGCGCTGGCCGCCGTACTCCTGGCCCATAAGGAGTTCGTGGACGAGGTGCTTGCGCCCAAAGCCTCCGAAAACGCCTCCGATATGTGGACGCAGGAGGAAATGAATGATATACTGCGCACCGCCCTGGAAAACGGCGTAACGCTGTCGGAGGATGTGATCAAACGCCTTGAAAAGGCGGACGCGGGCTACAAGGAAGAGATCATGCGCGCCTTCGTCAAGGAGGAGTTGGGGTTCTATCCCAGCACCTGGAGCATTGAGGACCAGGCCTGGTATGACCAATTGCTGGTGGACTGCGGCCTTTATGCCAAAAGAACGCGCTTTGTTCCCGAAGGGGATGAAATCACACAGCAGCAGGCGCTGGACATCGCCCTTGCGTATATCCGGGAGCATTTTGACGCGAAGGCCGCCGTAACGGAACCAACCCTGTACCGCAGGCACATGGGCTACCAGGCCCACAACGACAACCTGTACAGCAAGGGCAGGCAATGGACCATAGAATACGAGCCGCTGGATAACGCCCACAGCTGCTACACCGTTATCCTGCTGTCGGACGGCACCGTGAAGGATGCCACGCGGGACCTTGGCCCCATGGAGGAGGGGCGGCCGGCGCTGCGTCCCTATGAGGTGCAGGATATGTATATGGATCAGTACGGAGCGTTTATTGAATGGACCATGGAAACGTGGATCAGCTTCCACGATGCGCTGGCCGCGGCGGCAAAAACGTACGGCATCGATGAATCGGCCGGCACCAGCCTGATCCTGCGCCAGACATATGCGCTGGCTGATGACAAATCCATCCCCCGGCAGGCGGCCATCGACGCGGCCATAGCGGCCATTGCGGCGGCGGGCGGGCCTGATGATAAGGCGCTCAGGGATGAGCATGACGCCTATGCCATTTATCTTTTGAGCGGCGACGGGCCTGTGTGGAAGGTATCCCTCACCTGCCACAGCCGTGATTGCGGCGTAATGGCCCACATGGCCGAGGTTAATGCATACACGGGCAAGGTGCTGAACACGGACACCCGAGAGCGCGGGGGGCCATGGTATACGCCTTATATCCTCAAAAGCCTGATACCCGTGGAGTTGCCCGCAACGCCCGCTTCCACGCCGCGCGCGGACGGGAAACCCAGAATATGGTATTCCGATATCGCGCCCTCCTACTACTGGGAAGCGCTGGACGCATTGGGCTATACGGGTGAAACCGCCTCGGAGCTGATGGACAGGTGGCATGCGGAGTACGGCAACGACAACCTTTTCTGGCCGCTGGCCCAAAGGGCCGTGGATATCCTGTGGCATGAGCTTGGCGAGGGCGCCACGGTGCTGCCCGGCCTGCCCGCCCCGGATGACGTGCAGCAGGAAAAGGCGCTGGAAATTGCCTGGCAGGCGTTGCGCGCCAATAAAGCGCAAACGTATGACGCATCCTTTATGGACAGCCTGAAGGCGGCGGTATCCTTCACCTTCAATACGCCCAGCATGGGCGGCAGGGAGTGGCTGATACAGTTTGCCGCCGTTACGCCCACAGACGTCAGTATCCTGGAGCATGTGGCCATCGACGCGGCCACGGGGAATATATTGTCTACCTCCTGGGACGCGCCGCCGACGCCTGCCCCGACGCCTGCGCCGCGCCCGGACGGCAAGCCCGCCATATGGTATTCCAGCCTGGCCCCCGACTACTTCTGGCAGGCGCTGGACGATACGGGCTATCACGGTGAATCCCCCGAGGAATATGGCCGGCAATGCGAAGAAAAATACGGCGCGGACCGCAACCTGTGGCCGCTTGAGGCCCAGGCCATCATCGACCTGTGGAATTACGAGCCCGGCTTTACCACCGTGATTTCAGGCCTGCCCGCGCCGGAGGATATAAAGCGGGAGGAGGCTATTGAACTTTCGTAAAAGGCATTGCTTGACGCCTACGGCGGCGCCATGGGCGAGGATTACTTCAAAAGCCTCCGGCCCATCGCGGCCTTCCACTTCATGCTGTTGGAAGACGGCGGAAGGCGATGGTTCATACAGTTTGTGGAGGATACGCCTGATGAAAGTGTGTACTGCGCCGATGTCGTCATCGACGCGAAAACGGGCGAGGTTTTGAGCATGCAGGTAGGCAGGGGCCACGGCTGAAAATAATGGCCCGGATTGGCCGGCCGCTTGTCAATTGTCAGTGAAACCCGTCCCACATTCCCTTTTCCGCACCGTAATGCTTTGCGCTTTCGGTGTGGAATTTTTTAGGCCCGCGGGATTGGGCCATGGTGGCGTCGATTATCTGCCATTTGCCGTCCAGGTAAATTTCATTCCAGGCATGCTGGTTGCCGGTGCGCAGGTTTTTGCCGTACACATGCTTGACAGGCACACCCACCGCCCGAAGCGCTACCGCCAAAAATGCCGCGTAGTCGCTGCAAATGCCTTTTTCGCCCCGTATGAACGCGTCGCCGTCGGGGATTTCGCTGAACTGTATGGTCTTTGACAGTTGCTTGTCGTAGGCGGCGTGGTCCATCAGCCAGTCCCACAAAAGCGTAACCTTTTCCAGGTCGGTTTTCGCGGTCTTGCACAGCGACCTGGAAAGCGCCACCGTGACGGGGTTGCTCTCCATGTTGGTGTGCAGGGAGGAGTAAAGGGACAGCAGCGTATCCTCAGGCGCGTTTTCAAGCTCAAAGAAGGTTTCAAACAGCGGGCGGACAAGCCAGTCGTTCACCCCCGCCTCATATACCCTCAGCGTATATTTCCCCGCGCCAAGGGTCAAAAGCACCGGCTGCCATACGCCGTCGTTGGGCAGCAGAAGCTGGTGGTGCCTGTCCCCGTTTTGTATTTCCATCACCAGGGGCAGTTCCCCCAATGCGGCCAGATATACGTAGCCCAGGGGCGCGGTTTCGGTATAGGCTCTTATTAGGGGGCGGCCTTCCCGCGGCAGTATTTCCGTAAGCCCTGCCTGTACAAAGCCTTCCCGGCCGGGCAGCGCCACCTTAAGCCACGCGGCCTCCGGCACATAGTCAACGGCGCGCAGCGCAAAGCGGCGCCAGGAATACAGCCTTCCGGCACTGCTTTTTGCCTGGGAGCGGACGGATACCGCATGATCGCCCTTATGCACAAGGTACACGTCCGTTTCCTCCCCCAGCGGCTGCCATAAAACGTCGTCGCCGGGGCGTGCCATTAGCTCAAAAGGAGATGCGTCACCATACGCAGCCGTACATATGGTTACCAAAACCAACATCAACAGCAGCGCGGACAGGCATTTTTTCCGCATTTGCATTTCCCTCCCGTCTTCCTGCATTATATCATGTTTTTTTTCTGTTTTTTGACAATCGGGCGAAAATTCTGCAAGTTGCATTTTTGAAAATATTATGCAGGAATTCCTGCAAAAACCCTTCCCATTTTGGATGCTTTGCGGTATAATTTGCATGCAAACAAAGACGTTTGCGTGAACTGCGCGGACCGGAGGAGGAGGAACAAACCCATGGCACTGCTTTTTTTCCTGGCTTTGATGTTTGTGCTGCTGCTGATTGACGACCACAGCCGTCAGTTGCATCTGGAGCAGGGAATGGCGGAATATATGCATATCGAATACCGCCACACATATCCTGCCGGAAACTGAAAACGGCACCACCATCACAGGGCTCTCGTGCTGACACCGCATTATGTTATTGTTATTGTTGTTGAAGGGGAAGGGTTTCGCGCTTACGGGCGCGGCCAAAGGCTTTCCGAAAAATTTATGGAAACCTTTGGGCACTGTCTCTTCGAATAATGATACGGCTATGCGGCTAGCACGGCAGCCCATTTTCTTTTTTGGGGAAAACCATCCTCACCCCGAAATATATCAGCGCCGCGCCAACCGCGGCATTCATGGCCGCAATTGCGCCGGCGGGCAAAAAAACCCCCGCCAGGCTGCCAACAAAGGCCGCCGGGGTCAGGAAAGCAACGGTTGCCAGCACGCAGCCGGCCGCGAAGTGAAACAGATGCGGCTTGTCCCACCGGTTCTGCGCCACCTTGGCGGATAGCATTCCGCTGAAGAACAGTATGGTCAGCGGGTTCGACAGCGTCAGCAGCAGCCCCTGCCCAAACAGGCTTCCGCCCAGCCCGGCGGAGAACAGACGTATACCCGGCAGAAGGGAAGCGCCAAAGGCCGTGAGCAGCGTATCCGCCCCAAAAAGCACCAAAACAGCGCCGCCCGCAAACCGGATCACGGCCTTGACCCCGGGCCTGCCGATGACGGCCGCCACCCCAAGGCAGGACAAGGCCACATACAGCGCGTCCGCCAGCGTTACCGCAGCAATCAGCGGCAGCGTGCGCGCAAAGCCCACTTTGGCGGAGGTATTGAGCACCATAAGGCACACGGGGCCGACCGCCAACTGCAGCAGCATGCCAAAGCGCAGCCCCAAAAGCACCGTTTTGATATAGTCCTTACGCATTGACCTCCTCCTTCTGCGTAGCGAGCACGATCAGCGTATTGGTTTCCGCCACGCCTTTGCGCACCGTTACAATGGTGTCATCCATCGCGTCCACAGGCATCACCGCCTTTTTTTTGCCTATTTTACGAAATGCTTTAAGCAATGTAAAGGCTTTGGGCGCACGGGCGAAAAAAATGAGGGGAATGCCTTGTTCGGCAATAAAAAATACGGCTGCCGCGCGAA
>JAEWNM010000227.1 GCA_023392755.1 Bacillota bacterium | reverse complement strand
GGATGGGAATCCACTCATCCTGATGATTGCGGGCCGATCTGGCCGTTTCAATCAGGGAGATGATCTCCAGTGTTTCCTCCTTTTGCACCGGCGGAATGCGGCTCACAAAAAAGTCCAGGATGACCTTCATCAGGTTATCGTAAAAGTTGCTGTCATCGCTGTTAAGCCGCCGCCCCGTTTCCCCGTCGCTTACCATGAAATTGAACTCCGCAAAGGGCTGGGGCGTTTGGGTAAAGCTGGCCAGCCGCCCGTCCCCGTAATCCAGGATAAGCTGTGTTACCGCGCTGCCGACTGAAAAGACCTTCATACGCTTTACGCCTGTGCCCATGACGGCTACAATAGGCTCCAACTGGTGCACGGCGTAATTATCCAGGCTGTGGGGGCCCACTGTGGACATGAAGCGCGCAGCGCCCTTTTTCTCGGCCAGGTAATCGATCACATGCTGGCAATAGCGCTGGGCGGAGGCGCTGAACACAGGCGTGTTATGTTCCTTTGCGATGGCAAACAGCTTTTTCGCGGTATCAAGGTTATGGGCAAACGTCTTGTCCACATACACGGGCTTGCCCGATTTCAAGGGCTCGGGGCAGACGATTTCATGGAAGCGTGAATCATCGGCCGCGATCACCATGACCGCGTCCACGCTGTCGAGCAGTTCCTGCATGCTGTTTGCCATGGCCACGTTTTGATCTTTGCACCACGCAGCGCTTGTCATGCCGTCCGGCGCGTCCATCATGCCGAAGGCGGCCGTCACCTGCGCATCAAAACCGTATTTCGAAATGGCCTGACGCAGAAACTTTGGATAATTGTTGGCGTGCCAATTATCAAGATAGTAATCAACAAAGCCTATTCTAAGCATGGTGCTCCTTTGCAAGCTCGGCCACCAGGGTGAACCATTTCCCCGCCACGGTGAGCCAGGCTTCCTTGTAGGTCGCGTTGTTTGCCTGGGGCCAGTAAGGAATATCCTCGCTGTCCCTTGTCTGAATGCCCACCGGCAGCTGGCCCGTCATGGAACCGGGCAGGAAAACCGCCTGCTCGGGGTAGTTGTGCCCCTCCCCGTACATCAGCGACTGACAGAAGGGATTTTTGCCCACCACCCAGTACAGTTGCTCCAGGGCAATGTTTTTGAGCTTTTCATCCTTCAATATGCCGGCGCAGATCGCGGCGGCCTTGCCTGTAGAAAGATGCACCGCGGAGTTGCCCCGGAAGGAGAACCACACGGGAAACCGGCGCACGAAATGTTCCTCATCCAGGGAAATCCCCTGCTTCAGCTGCTCCCGGAAGCCCTGCTCCATGGCCGCGCCCGCCTGCAGGTGCTGGCGGGTCATGCTTCCCGCGTCGCCGCCCTCAGCCACATGGTACACACCGCTTGGCAGCATGCCAAAGGGCGCGGAGAACGCCATTATCTTTTGAAGGTATCCGCCAAAGAGCCGTACGGATTCCAGCCATTTTTCCCGGTTCACATGATTGGGCTGCGTTTGAAGAAGCAGCTGCAGCGCCTGCATGAACACCGCGTCCCTTGACTGATGGGTGTAGTGCTGAATGATTTTCAAATCCCTGTCGCGATAGAAGAAGCCCCGCAGGCCAATGTTGCCCAAAGGCTTTATGCGCTGGCAGCCAAGCGTATAATCAATCGCCCCGGCAGCCTTTTCCGCATACGCTTCCTCCCCCGTCAGCTTGTAGAGCATGCTGGCGGCCCAGCTCACGGTGGCCATATACTGGGCGGGTGAAGTGTTCAGGCTGTGCTCCCATTGGATGGGCTGTTCCGAAAAGCCATGCCGATCAAATTGCTTCAGTGCAAAATCAAAATCCTCCCTGGCGCAGGCGGCAAGCCGGTCGCGCAGGGGCTCGTCATCCCGGAGCACCATGGCGGCTTTGGCATAGCAGCCGGCATAGAGCAGGTTGTCAAAGGAATTGTTGTGCACCCGAGCGGGCCTGTCGTCAAAGGTGCCGATATACCCGTCGCTCCAGTGAACGATGCCGGCGCTGCTGGCGTAATGCCCATCCCCAAAGCGGCACTTCAAAAGAAAATCCAGGCCCCAGCGTGCCTCTTCCTCAAGGCGCAGGGCAAGCTGCCTGTCCGCCGCCCGGGCCTGTTCCGCCATCTCCAAAAGGGCGAAAGCCACATCCCCCGTTTGCAGCGTCTGCTGAGACAAATCCCCCGCGTCGTGCCAGCCGCCGCAATAGGCCAGCGTCTTGCCGTCATGCCGGGCAACGATATCCCCGTGGCAGCTTCCATGCATGCCGGCAACCGGTGTGCCGCAGCGCTCGCAAAACACAAAGTTGAGGGCTTTCCACACGCTGCTTCCCCAGATGCCTTCGCCCACCGGAAAAGGCCGGGTATGGCTTTCGCCGCAGCAGAGGACATATTGGCCGGGCTCTGAAAGCGCCGTAAAGTCCAGCACGTCAAAGCTGCCGTCCGACGTGGCTGTCCTGATTGCGGCCCCTTCAAAGGCTGTTTCGCCGCTTAGCCGCTTCAGTGCAAAAACAGGCGGCCTTTCACCGGCTGACCGCATTACGGCGGTCTTTTCACCCTTTGCCTCATAGCCGCTCATGCTGTAGGCGATTTTGCCGCAGGCAGGCTCCCAGCCATGCACAAGCTCCGGCTCCTCAACCTTTTCCAGTAAAATTTCACCGATGTCAAACCGCCAGGCATCGCCCATGGTGCGCTCACGGCCAAAGGCCGCGCGCTCAAAGCACAGCATGGTGATGCGGTCCCTGGGCAGCTCGGGTATTTCCAAAAAGCATTCATTCCACCGGCGGTTAATCAGATTGATTTCGTGGCGCCCCTCCCGGAAGTAAGGGTCGGGGATTTTGATTTCTCCGTCATTTTGATACAAAAGATCGATATTCACCGCGTAAACGCCTTCGCAATCGGGGTAAATCCAAAAGTGGATGCGGTTGTATGCGCCAAAATCCTGCCCGCCTACGTCATAGATGGCGTGCTGGCGGAAAAATGGCGTGTAGTCCCCCTCGGGGTTATCCTCCGGCCAGGCGTGCCAGGCGGTAGGCGCTTCCATGCGCATGCTGGCATGGCCGGCCGGGGTTGTGCGCCCCGTATGGCTCAGGGTGCCCGGGCCGGCGCTTCTCCAGCCTTTTGCGCTTTCCATGTCGCATAACACCCTTTGAGTCAAAACCGTTTTGGACAGCCCTATCCGCTCCAGGGAATTTTCCAGATCCAGCGGCAGCGCCCTGTGCAGGTACCCTGTACCCTCGATCTTTTCGCGCAGTTCTCCGTTGATGGCAAAAGGCGTTTTCATAAAGCGCACCATCCCTTTTAATACCTGCCCGCGACGCGGCTCGCGGCGTCTTTATCCAGCAGAAACTCGCAATTGGGGTGAAGCTGCAAAACACTGGCGGGAATATCCTCCGTCACGGGGCCCAAGAGCATTTTCTCCACAATTTCGGCCTTGTGGGCACCCTTGGCGATTAAAACGATTTTACGGGAATGCATGATGGTGCGTATGCCCAGCGTAAGCCCGCCCAGGGGATAATCGTCCGCCACGTTCGTTTCCATGCGCACGCGCTTTTCAAAAATCTCATCCATGGGGGATACCCATGTTTCGCTGCCAAAGGGCGTTCCCGGCTGATTGATGCCGATATGCCCGTTAAAGCCAAGCCCCAGCATTTGCAAGTCAATGCCGCCCCGCGCTTCCAGCGCCTTTTGAAAATCGCGTGATTCCCGCGAAAAATCATCGGACATGGTGGGCGGCATGATGAAATTCTCTTCCGGTATCCCAAGGGGTCCCGCGATCTGCTCCTGAATCATGGTATAGCAGCACCCTTTATAGCTTCGCGGCAGGTTTGTCAGCTCATCCACATTAAACAGCGTAATGCCCGACACATCGAAGGGGTGTTGGCTATAGATGCCGCTGACAATCCCGTGCATGTTGAGCGTTGTCTGGCCGGTGGAAAGCCCAATCACCGCGCGGGGGTTTCTCATCATCTCGCCAATAATTCGCCACGCGGCAATGCGGTCAAATTCCGCTTCGTTTTGCGCAATCGTAACTTTAAGCATAAGGGTACTCCTTTCATCATGGGGCCAAGGTTATTGTTCGCCCGAATCCATGGCAAGGGTGCAGGCGCCAAGCAGCCCAATCATCTCGGGGTCAAGCCGTGTCAGCTTTACGCCGCCGGTAACAAAACGCATGGTGTTGGCGTGCAGGCATTTTTGAATACGACCAAACAGAATCCCATCGGAAACAACGCCGCCGCCCAATACAACGGTATCCGGATCGGTGGTCCTGGCCAGGTTCATGATCAGGTTGGCTATTCCCCTTGCGGCGTTTTCAGTCAGAATGCCGCAAAGCGGATCAGACTCCGCCTTTTCAAACACCTCGCGCACGTTCACACGCTCGTTTTCAGCGGGAATGTTCAGCGACGTGTCTGGATACCTGGGCAGAAGAAAACGGGCGCACTTGTCGATTCCGCTGCCTGCCGCGATGCATTCCACACAATCGGTACGGCCGCAGGCACAGTTGATGCCCACCTTTACCCCCACCTGGACGTGCCCCACCTCACCGGAGTTGAAGTGCCCGCCGCGCACGATGCATCCGCCTGTAACGATCCCCGCCGCAAGGCCCGTCCCCACATTGACATAAATAAAATTGCGGGTCGTTTGCCCATAGCCAAAGCGCATCTCGGCGCGGGTTGCGCTGCGCACGTCGTTGTCGATGGTGCAAGGCAGGCCGTAACGCTTTGCCAGCATATCCGCCAAAGGGATTTCCTCGGTGCGCTGTTTGTCTATTTGAAACCAGGTGCCGCTTGCGCTGTCCACCCGGCCTACAAGGCCCAGCCCCATCGACAAAATCGGGCCCCTGCCTTCTTCGCGGCGGTTTTCCATATAATCATCCACGGCATCCTGTATGAGTAGCAGCGCCTGCTTTTGATCAAGATAGCCTGACGGGTATTTTCGGTATCCAAGGAGCCTGCCGCTTGCATCAGCTTCGCCGACCAGCAGCTTGGTTCCTCCCAGGTCTATTCCCAGATATGTGCCAAATGCTTCCATAGAACTCAATCGTATCACCTCAGTCCGGTTGGAACAGCCTTGATTGCAAGCGGTACCAATGACGCATTTCCAACCCTTTATCAACAAATCGGGATTGCAAAAACATGGAACGTTTACTATAATGAAGCTACCCGGCAGTGGGAAAATATGCAAACGGAGCAGCATGGTGAAGAAAAATCAATGTGGGAATACCTTTTCGAAGAAGAAAACCACGATCTATGAAATCGCGGAGCAGGCCGGTGTATCCATCACCACAGTTTCGCGTGTGCTGAACAACAGCCCATTGGTGTCCGAAAACACGCGCAAACTGGTGCAGGCGGTGATAGAAAATAACCATTTCTCCCCCAATGCCCTTGCCCAGGGGCTTAGCAATAATGAAAGCCGATCCATCGGGGTCGTATTGCCGGACATCACGAACCCCTACTTTTCCTCCCTGTTTCTGGAAATCGAGCGGTATTCCCTTGAGCAAAACTACTCAGTGGTGCTGTTTAACACACTGTATGGCAGCTTCAGCCAAAGCTTTCAGAAAACCATAGGGGAGTCGACCTATTTCAAAATGATCGTTGACAAACGGCTTGACGGTGTCATCATCACAGGCGGCCAGCTGGATAAGGATGTGATTTCGCCCGAGTATCTTGCCGCGCTCAATGAATTGCAGCAGCAGCTTCCCGTTGTAATCATAGGCCAGCGGTTCCCCGGCGCCAACTGCGTCTTTGTTCAGCGCAGCCTGGCAAGCGGCGTATTGGCAGTCATACGCCACCTGTACGCCCTGGGCCACAAGCGGATTGGCTTTTTGGGGGGAGAGCCGGGCGTGCGCATTACCACCGACCGCTTTCATGCCTACAAGCAGACCCTGGAAACGATGAACCTGCCCTACAACCCGAAATACGTTCATTTTTCAGACTACTACATACCTGATGGGTACGCGGCCATGCAAGCCCAATTGCGCTCCGAGCGGCCAACGGCCTTTATCGCCATCAATGACATGGTTGCGCTGGGCGCCATACGCGCCATTACCGACGCGGGCCTGCGCGTGCCTGAGGACATTGCCATTGTCAGCTGCGACTCGTTTTACTTTGGTGAATATTCCGTGCCGCGCCTCACATCGCTGGATCAGCAAAACGACTATCTGGGCCGCCTGGCCATCATCAGCCTCATCAACCTGATGAAAGGCCTCGATGAAGATGTTCCCATCAGCCACAATCCGCGGCTTGTGGTGCGGGAAAGCTGCGGCGCGCAGCTGGGCATACGCCATCTGGAATGACCGCGGTCAGCGGTGTTCGTCTTCCTCGCGCATTTCAAACCGGCTTTTTGTCAGGCGGGAGTACAGCCGGTCGGCAGCCACCAACGCCACCGCGGCAATCAATTCCGCCTGCCTGAGCGTTTCCTCATCCCTTCCGAACAAGCCATCAAAGTTGCCGCCTGGCATGGTCAATTCCTTTTTCACTTCTTCCAGAAGCTGGGTATAATCCAAACGGTTCATGCTGGCCTCCTCGCCTTATGCCTCGGGCGCCTGCAAAAACAAATCCGGCAGACGCTTGGGAGCTTTCGTGAAATACAAGTCATTTGCAGAGCATTGATCCAGCTGTACAAGCTCAATGGTTTCCCCCGCCGGCCCCAGGCCTTTATCCACCGGCCCTTTTTCGCCCTGCGTGAAAAAGCCAAAGCTGGTGTAGGCCCGCGGGTCCATGATGCAATGCCCGCCGGTGAACAATTCCATTTCGCGCATGTCGGGAAGGCGCAGCGAGCAGCCCCACTCCCAGTCCACCTTCAAAACCGCTCCCAACCCCTCATAAAAGCGGATGCTCTCTTTCATATCGGGCACGGTCAAAGCGACGTGAACGAAATGCTTCACATAGCAGCTGCCGGGCATCGGTTCTCCAAACCGGCCGTTTGGCCGCATGATTCCCCAAAACTCGATTTCTTCCCCCGAGGCCGTACGCACGAACGCCATGCGCAGGTTTTTGTAGGTGTAGGGCTCGGGGTCGCTTTCCCGGCTGGGTACCGCGCCAAATGCCAAAGCCCGCGCAAAAGCTTCATCCACATCCCAGGTGTTGTAGCACACATGGGTAATGCCGCCCGTATCTCCCGCATTGGTGCCGCCCCCATGAACGAAGAGCAGGATATTGTCCGGTGTGGCGATCACCGCTTCACTTTCATCCTGGCATACCAGCTCAAGGCCCATGCCCTGGCAATAAAACCGTGCAGCCGCTTTTACATCCGGCACGGATAAACGTACATGGCTGAGCCCATCCACTCTTTCCATCGCTTTTCACCTATCCTTTGAGCGCCCCGGCCGTGACGTTCACGTAGTATTTCTGGCACAGGATGAACAAAACAACCACCGGAACCACCGCCAGAACCGTGCCCGCCGCCACATTGGTAAACTTGTAGTTGAACTGCCCGCTGATGTGCTTGAGCCCGGTGGCCACAGGATACTGATCCACATTCAGAATCAAAAGCGGCCAAAGGAACATGTTCCACTTGTTGATAAAATCCATAATCACAACCGTGGCAATCGAAGGAAGGATTTGCGGCAGCATAATGCTGCGCCAGATCCGAAACTCCTTTGCGCCGTCGATGCGGGCGGAATCCATCAACTCCTTGGGAATTGCCATGTAAGCCTGCCTGAGCAGAATGATGCTGAATACGTTCACGGAATTGGGAATGATGACGCCCAGGAAGTTGCCGCCCAGCCCAAGCCGCTGAATGGTGATATAGTTCACCACCAGCCCCGCGGCGGCAGGGATGATCATGGTGGCGACCAGCGCCGTGTTCACCAGCTTTTTTCCGTAAAAATCCATCTTGGCCAGCGGATAGGCGCAAAGCGCGCCAAAAACGGCATTGAGCCCAACACCGCCGCCCGCGATAATCAGGGAGTTGACAAGCATCCGGAAGATATCCAGCAGCTTGAACACGCCTACGTAGCTGTCCCAGGAAAAATTCTTGGGCAAAAGGTTGAGGGTATAGATGTTTTCATTGGACTTGAAAGAGGTGGACAGCAGCCACAAAAAAGGGCCGGCGCAGACAAGCGCCGTCAGGAGCAATGCAGCATACTGCAGCAGCATGACTGCGCCTTTCTTCAGCGCTTTTTGATGCCTGATCTGCGTTGTCAAAAGATGTCCCCCGCTTTCTTGTTATAGAAATTCAGCACAACGCTGAACAGGCAGGTCAGCATGGCCAACACAATGCCGACCGTTGCCGAATACCCGAAATCAAATTTGGAGAAGGCCTGGTAATACGCGTAGAAGTTGATTACGTAGGTGGACTTGTCCGGCCCGCCGGAGCCGTTGGTAATGGTGAACACCACATCGAACACGCCGACCGCCGCGATGACGGACACCAGGGAGCAAAACCAGATGGTTGGCTGCAAAAGAGGCAGGCGGATGCGCCAGAAACTGCGCCACGCGCTGGCACCGTCGATGCGGGCAGCCTCCATAAGCTCCTCGGGGAATGTCTGCAATGCGGAAAGATAAATCATCATGTAATAGCCGAGGCCTTGCCAGATGGTAATGGCCATCATGGTGGAAAGCGCCAGCCTGGAGCTGGATAAAAAGCGCATGGGCTGCCGAATCAGGCCGGTTTGCATCATCCACGTGTTGAGAACGCCGTTGGGATCGAAGATGAACTTCCACATAATGGCTACGGCAACCATGGAAGTAACCACCGGAAGGTAGTACAAAATTCGAAAAAACTTGCTTCCGGGCATCTTGCGGTTTAAAACCAGCGCAAGCAGGATGGACAAGAGCTGCAAAATGGGTACCACAATAACGAACCGGCAGGAATTAAAGAAAGCCTTCCAAAAATCCGAATCCGCGACCAGGCGCCTGAAATTATTAAGCCCAACAAACTCCGTCGCCCCAAACACCGAATAGTTGGTAAACGCCAGCGGAATGCTGAACACGATCGGATAAAACACAAAGACCAGCAAAACGGCCATGGCAGGCGCCATGAATATCCATGCAACCACTGTGGTGCGCCACTTACTCTTGTTTCGCATGCTTTTGATTCCCTTCCAGGCATGAAGCTTAAAATATCCTTCGAACCACCATGGGATGCGAAACCGCATCCCATGGTGGCCTGGGCTTGATCAGGCAGTGCCTGATTGAGCATGTCACTTCTTCATCTGCGCCAGAATCTCATTTACGCGGGCTTCCGCGTCTGCGATAGCCTGCGCGGGTTCCTTCTCGCTGGCAAAGATGGCGTCGGTGATGTTGTCGATCTCGCGCTTCACATCATCATCGCTTTCGATGCCCAGCGTCATATCCACAGCCGTCTGGGCAGACTGGGAAGCGTAGTAGTTCGCCTGCCCCTCCAGGGTTTCCATATCGCTCTGGAAGAAGGGGTCGGCCGCGGCCAGCTTGGTGGTGGGGAAGATGGAAACCTGATGGCAGAAGGCCAGCTGGTTTTCATCATTGGTGATGAAGTTGGCAAAATCCAGCGCCTCTTTGGGATGCTTTGTCTGTTTGGAGATGACCAGGTTCATGATCGCTTCGCCGCTGATTTCCGCCGGGCCGAGAACCGCTTCGGACACGCCGGTCTTTTCCAGGATGTCGGGCGCCTCGTCCTTCAGGCGCGTCACGGTCTGCGGGCCGCCCACAATAAGGCTCATCATGCCGCTGGCGTACAACTGACGGTCGTTGTCCCAGTTGTCCCATGAGCCGGGCTCCGTATTGATGGCGCCGGCCATGCCCAGGTCACGCAGCTTTGTAACAAGCTCCAAGGCTTCCGGCGTATTGAAGGTAGCCTTGGTATGATCCTCGCTGATCATCGGGATGCCATAGCTGTAGAACATATGGAACATGCTGGAGGGGGTGAACAGATACGCGCCCGTCTCCTGCTTGAACTTTACGGCCAGATCAAACAGTTCCTGATAAGTGGCGGGAGGCGTTTCCAGGCCGCCCTGGGCCAGAAGCTCTTTGTTGTAAACCGTTACGTTGGGGGTGGCGTACCACGGCAGGGCGTATACGCCATCGCCAAGGCGGGCGGACTCATAGGCCGCTTCCAGGTAAATGCCCTTCTGCTCATCCGTGATATATTCTTCCAGGTTGAGCAGCGCATCCTTGCCGGCATAGGTCAAGGCCAGCTGTGACCAGATGTTGATGACATCGGGCGGATTGCCGCCGGCAGTCTGTGTCAGGAACTTATCCTGGATACCGTCCCAGGGCAAATCCTGCCACACAATCTTCACATTGGGATTGGCTGCTTCGTATGTGTCGATCAGGCCTTGAATAAAATCGGTAAAGGTGGGCTGCAGCGCAAGAGTCCAGAATTCCAGGGTGATTTGCTCCTCGCCGAGGCTGTTGGGTACCAGACCCAACACCAACAGCAGGGAAAGTACCAGTGCCAAGAACCGTTTCATGAAGTCTACCTCCTATCGCATCATGGGAATCGGTCACCAGCGGCTATTGCAACCGCTTTCAATAGTGAATATTACTCGAAACAGGGGTGCTTGTCAATCTCTTTTTGGTAGAGTGGTAAAATTTACGCCATTTTTTGCATTTGCCTGCTTTTGTACCTAAAATCTCCTTGTTTTTCGCCAAATTTGGCTTCAGATTTCCCTTTCTTTTCATTTATATGCCTCAATGGAACCAATTCAGCGGTTCCGGGGGTTTCTGGAAACACAGAATGTCTTTTCCATCCGCATGAATTTCCCGATTGAAAGCGATTTCAATCCGCTGTATAGTATATGTGCATCGTCTTGACAAAGAAAGGGTGTTCTTCATGGGCAACGGCATTCACGGCATTCACCATGTGGGTATGCGTTCGGAAAATCTCAATCGCTCCCTGGCTTTTTACACTGAGGGGCTAGGCTTTCCCATTGTGCTGGAGTTTGATTGGGAGGGCGGCGGCCGCGCCGTCATTTTGGATATGGGGAACCGGAATTACCTTGAGATCGGCAACGACGGCGCGCCTGAGCCTGTGGGCCGCCTTACGCACTTTGCCCTTGAAGTGGATAATTGCGAAGCGGCATTTCAAAAAGCCGTCGCCGCCGGCGGGATTCCAAAAGGAGAGCCACACTACTCCAACGTCATTCAGGCAAAGCCCGTTCCCTGGAAAATCATCTCCGTGTATGTGATTGGCCCGGACGGGGAAGAAATCGAGTTTATGGAAACAGTCTCGGCTCCGTTTGAAGCACCGTAACCTTGCCAGCGGCGAATACAAAAAAACACTGCGTTCCCCTGCCAAACAGGGGAACGCAGCGCCAGACCATCAAAAAACCCAGGGAGGTATCGGAGGGCCGAAGCCCTCCGATTCTAGATGGTACATTGTCAAGTCAAGTGCAACAGCGTCTGGGGGATTTAGAGAAGAAGACCTCCGCGGGGGTTTTCCAGCCGAGACGCTTACGGGGTCGGTTATTGAGTAGACCAACAACGATCTCTACA
>JAEWNM010000207.1 GCA_023392755.1 Bacillota bacterium | reverse complement strand
ACGCTGCTTTCAGGCGAGCCTTCGGATGATATGCGGCCCATTTTAAACAGGCTCTCGCCCAAAGACCAGCTCCTGTACGATCATCTCTACCTGTCCCCGCGGGACATCCCTTTGCTGTGCGCGGAGTACGGCATCAGTGAAAAAGCGCTGAAAAAACGCATCTACAGGCTTCATCAGCGGCTGATCCGGCTTATGGAGGAAAAGAAATTTCGCGCCGTGTCCAAATAACACGGCACAGACGACATGTATATAGTGAAAGGAGCATCTACATGGGCCCCAACGAGCACACAGATGCCCAGAATATACAAAAGAGCGATGTCTTGCTGCAGGTTCTTCACCAGTTGGACCGGCCGCTGGACAGCATGGACACGGAGTGGATCGACCGCCAGCTCGCTGCCGTTCCCAAGGCAGAAGCGCCTTCCTTGCCCGCATACGAGCAGACAATGCGCAATGCCGATGTATTTCTTAAGGCACAAAAGGCCCGCGCGCTCAGGCGGCGCACCGGCAGGTACGCGGCGGTCGCGGCCGCGGGGCTGGTGCTGTTGGCAGCAACCTCATTTGGTGCCGCCAACGCATTCCAGTGGGAAACCTTTTTGCGCATCTTTGCCCCGCAAAACGGCATCCTCGCCTTTCAAACACCCATGAAGGACGGCAAAAGTGCCGGCTATGAGGCGAAGGCGGGGTGGGGCGGGGCTTCGCCCCAAAGCGGGATGACCAAGGAGCCGCGCGAGGAAACTGTTGAAATCAATAGCCCTGAGGAATTGCTGGCCCTGTCCACCACAGGCGACAAAGCTTTCCCCGCCCTGTTGGCCAGGTATACTTTTCAATCGGGCAATCTGCATCACAGCGAATATGACAGCACGCTGACCTTGTCGATGACGGACAGCAGCGGCGCGAACTGCTCCCTGCAAATTGTCACCTACGATCAATCCTCCGCCGATGACACCTTGGCCAGCGTTTTCTTTGAAATCGACGAAGACTCTCAAAGAATATTGCGTATCGGCGATGATGCAATTGTTTCATATACCAACGAAGATTATCTTACGATTCAATGGATTACCAAATCCGGCTACTGCCATATCTGGGGAAAGGCAGGCGAAGAGGAGCTTCTCCATATCGCCAAGCTTCTTCTGGATGCAGGCTTGAAACCTGTTTGAGCGTGTGAAGGGTCAAGGGTTTTCATGCGCTTCAGGTAGCCGGCGGCTGATGCCTATCCGGGCGCTTGCGCAAAAACACTTGCCCTCCAAGCGTTTCCGCAACGCCAAAACCTCCGGCGGCCATGCCGCCGGAGGTCTCTTTTTGTCTCCATTCAGATACCCGGCCGCCACAAAGATGCCCAAAATGCATGATGGCGGCCGGCTTGCGCCATTTCTTTACTCCGCCGAGTAAGTGACCGGGGTGCTGTAATCTATGATGCTGATAAAGGTCTTGCCCCTTTGCAGGCTTATCTCGTTGCCCTCCTGATCAAAGAAAACGGTCCGCTGGTCCATACCCGTGCGCATCCAGTAGCCGGGGATATACCGTCCGCCCATAAAGATATCCGCGTTGCCGGAGCCGATGTTCTTTGTCATGGGCCGTTCGGCCACACCATCAAAATAAGTGACCTGGGTGCGCTGTATGATAAGGTTGGAGAAGGAAAGCTGCTCGTTGGTGCTGCTGTCCACATATGGCTCATCATGTACAAACCGCAGATAGACATTCTTCTGGGAATCATATGCAAAGCTGGAGGAGTATGTCTTCATGGCCTGGGTAATGGCAATGCGGGTGGCCGGTTCCCCCGCCACGGGCAGCTCGTCGGCAAACAGGAAGGGCCTTGAGGGAGCCTCGAAGTCAGCCGGGATCAGCGCCTGTATGGCCTTTACATTGGCCTGTGCGTTGTGGGGGGAAGGCAGGCTCGATACACGGCTGTAAAACGCTTTCCACGGCCGGCTTGTGCTGGCCGTGCCGTCAAAAAGCACGCCCTTCCTGCTGGCGCCCGTTTTACGGAAGGCGGTGCTGATACTTGTGCCGTCGGAGGGCTGCCCGCCGTAAAACAGGAAGCCGGCGTCCCATTCCTCGCGCAGCTCGACGTGGGTGACACGGGCGGATCGTATCGGCCCGACACTTTCGGGAATGACATCGCTGAACAGGAAGGACAGCCGTGTATAGCCTCCCTTATGAAGCGGCGTTTCATACATAATATCCGCCTGGCTAGCACCCCAGGGGGCGCGCTCGCCGATGCCGCCGTTATCATTGTCGATCTGTACCAGCATGGGCATATAATCTCCTGCCCAGGGAAGACCCGTGGTTGTGCTTTCTCCTTGTATTTGCGGGTTCACGGGAAAGTCGCCGTCGCTCCCCAGGCCCTTGACTTCGATTTTCCGGTTTTTTTCATTCTTGAGCACGGTCCCCTCGGCACCGGCCAATTGCGCGGGGAATACCGCGACAAGGCAGGCCACCATCAGCAGACATAAGAATCGTTTCATGAAGTAGTCCTCCTTATAAGTGTGTGCACGCGGGCCGTGATGCTGCCATGCCAAATCCAATCACATCCCGTACCGTTTCGCACGCGTAACATCATCTTAACATTCCATTAAAACAGATTCAATAATATACATGTAAAATAACGGCGAAAAGTCTTGGTAAATAGTGGATTTAAAATATTTTTGTTTGGCGGCGGCAGGGTTTTTCTTTTATTGTCAATGGAAGGGCGCCCTGTGTCCGGCAGTACCGTCCTCCACTGCGACGCCAACGGCTTCAATGCTTCTGTTTGCTGCGCATTTTGCCCGCAATGCCGCGGCAAACCACTGTCCGTATGCGGCGGCGAGACATGGCATTGAGCTGGCCGGCATACGCGAAGCAAATCAAATGGGCGTCAAAGTTGGCATCCTGGTTTTCAGTTACGGCTTTTTCTTCCGTACCCGGCGCCGTGTTTTCCTTCCCATCCCAAAACGCGATCAAATCAAAGTCTTTGCATGATGCGGCGTATTAGATCATATCCTCAGTAAGATTACTCCACACAAAATTCATTGAAACCCATCCAATACTAAAACCCCGTATTCTTAAGCGATACTCCTGGGCAAATCTCCTTACCAGTGAACTAAAATCAATAAAAGCACCATTAACAATCTCAATCTCACCTACATCAGAAATGCCGTCGATTTGAAGATGCTTTATAAAGTCGGAGGATAAAGGTTCAAGTTCCTGATAATACGAATGATTACTTGGGTCAACGACAATTACTTTGGATTTCATAGCAGCCTCGTTCCTTCTGAATGTTTCAAGTGGTTGCCAAAGGGCTGGGCCGCCGCTCGTATAGGAGCTTCGGATTCCAGCCCTTTCAAAATGCCTGCTCTTTACCTATCGCACTTGCAGGAACATCAGAATAAGTCGTTTGCTCCAGGCAAAAGAAAGCACTGCCTCATCTTCTTTTCCCGAATTATGTGCGGCTCATTTCCTTGGCAAAAACACACTTGTTTCTTTTCCATTATCTTGAATCAGTGCCATTGAAGGCAGTTTGGATGTCGCATATACCTGAAAATAGTCACCTGCTGCACCCGCAAAGTTCAAACC
>JAEWNM010000199.1 GCA_023392755.1 Bacillota bacterium | reverse complement strand
GAATTGTGCTGGAGCGTTGCCAGCTGAATATTGTGGTTGACGGTATCGATCTTGCCCAGCAGCGTGTTGATTTCTCGCACGCCGATGTCTATGGCGTCCATTTCCTGATCGCGTACGTTTTTCAGCTGAGCCGCGTAATGGTTGATGGTTTGCGTCACCTTTTGGGCACTGGAGCGCGTTAAGCTGGAAAACTCCACCTCGCCGGCGTTTTGCGACAGGGTTTGCAATTGCGCGTACAAGTCCTGCAGCATTACGTTCAGCCCGTCGGTTTGTGTCTCGTCCAGGCTGTTTTCCATATCGGTGAGTATCGAAAGCGTTCTTGCGGTGCCGCTGTTCTGTGCGTTGGCGCTGCGGAAGCGCAGGTCAAGAAACTGGTCCCGCATCTGCCCGATGCCTTTTAGGTCAACACCCATGCTGTAGGATTGGACATTGTTCTGCGCCAGCCTGTAACGGTCGCCGCTGTGATGGGCGGCGGCCTGCTCCACAACCTGCCTGCTGTAGCCCTGGGTGGACTGATTGGCAATGTTGTTCGCCGTTATATCCAGCCCGGCCTGGGCTGCCGTCAGGCCGCTTTTCGCGGCTTCAAACGCGTAAAAAGTCGCTCTCATTTCTTACCGTTTCTTCCTCTCGTCCGCCTGTCAGCCCTTAGCCGGCGCATTCTTTTTGTAGGTGGCGGCGCCCGGCTCCTGCTCCATGCGGCCTGTCAGAAATTTTATGGTGGCAAGGCGCGTATCCAGAAGCTTTTTATTTTGCGCGCACTTTTTTTTCAGCTTTGTCACAACGGAGGACAGCTCCAGATAAACGCCGCCCAGAAGCGACTCGTATTCCCCGCCCGAATTGACAAGTTCCTTCAGGGTTGAATAGCCCGTATCGCTGCAAAGGGCGCTCCGCTGCTTTTCCAGCTCCCTGCATTTGGCCAGCAGCGCCTGCTGGCTGTTCAGCAGGGGCACAAGCACCTGAACATCGCCCGAAAGGAGCGCACCCGTCTTCTCCTCTTCCAGCGACAGAAGCTTTTGCTGAACGGCGCATTGCGCGTCAAGCACGTCTTTGAGGCCCGGCAAATCGCTCATAGGGCCGCTTACTCCCTTGCCTCAACGCCAAAGAGCATCGACTCTGCGATTTGCTCGGCGGAAACGTGGTAGTTGCCCCGGGCGATCTCATTTTTCAGCAGCAACAGCCTTTCGGCAGGGGTGGCTTTTGTCGCCTCGCTCACCACCATGTTCACAACCCCGTCCAGTTCGGAATAACCCTTGGCCGCGCTGGACAAAACCAGGTTGTCTTTGCCGACGCCCGCCTGCTTTTTGCTGTCTTTCTGGGATGCGGCAAGGTTCTGCGCCATCATGGCGCCGTAGAGCTTGTCGATCTGCGCACGATTGATTTTCATTCTAATCACCCGCTTTATATATCGATCATTTCCCCTGGAAGTTTAGCCATATGTAAAATCTCATCATGTTCTAAGGCTGTTTACAACCTGCTCCAGCTCGTCCGCGGTTTGCAGCATGCGCAGGTTAAACTGGAAGCCGCGCTGGGCCAGCATCATGCGCGTCATCTCCGTAACCAGGTCCACATTGGACAGCTCATAGGCGCTTTCCACCAATTGCGATGCGTTGTCGATGACCGCATCCCCGGACGCCTCCGTGGCGGCAAACCGGCTGTTGCCCAGCGCCGTCAGCGCATCGGGGTTGGGAAAGGAATACAGGGCTGCCTGCCGGATGGCCGTCCGGATATCCTCGCCCTCCAGGGCGATGCGCTGTCCGTTCTGATTGAGCACATATCCTCCGTCCGCCGATACCAGATAGCGCGCCTCCCCCTCAGCCGAAAGGGAAAAGCTTCCCGACCTGGTATAAACCGTATCGCCCTGTGCGTTTTGCACGGCAAAGAAGCCCTCGCCCTCAATGGCCGCGCTCCGCTCCCCATCCTGACCAAGCCCGCCCTGCCCCGACAGCACAGAGGTGGATGCAAGCCGCGCGCCGTTGCCCGCAAGGAACTCCCCGCCCTGGGCATTGGTGTATACAAGGTCGGTAAAGCTTGCGGTCTGCGCCTTGTACCCCTGGGTGTTTGCGTTGGCGATGTTGTTGGCGGTTATGTCAAGGCTGGTCTGAAAGACCTTGGCCCCGGCCTTGGCCGCATAGAAACCGTTAATCATTGGCGGTCCCCCCTTTCATCCCCCGGTAATGCGGCGCGCCTGTCATGCGCGCCCGACGTCATTGACCGTCTTTTGGTTCACCGTATCCAATATGCGCAGCACCTGCCCGCAGGACTGGAAGGCACGGGAAGCCTCCATCATGGCCGACATCTCCTCCACCATGTCTACATTGGCGCGCTCCAGGTGCCCCTGCAGAATGCGGCCCTGGAATTCACCGTTGCCCCCGGGCCTGTCAAACGTGCCGTCGGCTTGCTTTGCGATGTCGCCGGGCTCCTGGGGGACGACAATTAGAAGCGTGCCTGCATTGCGCCCGTCCACAGTGATTTCCCCCGCCTCGCTGACGGCGATTTCCCCCGCGCCCAGCTGCAGCCTGCCGTTTTCACCCAGCACAAACGCGCCGGTGGACGTGGTCAAAAAGCCGTCGGCATTCACAAGAAAGCTGCCGTTACGGGTCAGCCCGTCCGCGCCCTGGCCGTCCTGAACGGCAAAGAAGCCGTCGCCCAGAAGCGCAAAATCCAGCGTTCTCCCCGTGGTTTCCAGCCCGCCCTGGGCAAGGTCGGTATACACGGCATCGCCAATGGACCCGTGGGTCCCCGCCCCGATTTCCTGCATGCTCCCCTCCACACGCAGCATCACCTGTTCGTTGAACGTGGCGGTCAGAAGCTCGTCGCGCTTGAAACCGGCGGTGCCGGCGTTGGCCAGGTTGTTGGCCGACACATCCAGCGCCCTGGCCCTGCTCAAAAGGCCGGTGGTTGCGGCATATACGGCGTTGTTCATTTGCTGCCTTCCCCCTTTATTCGTTCATGTACTCGGCGATGCGCTCCCTGAGCTTTGAAAGGGCCTTGGAATGAATCTGCGATACCCTGGGCACGGTCAGCCCCAGCACAAAGGCAATTTCCCGAAGCTTCAACTCCTCATAGTAGTACAGGGAGATAACCGTTCTTTCCTTTTCATCCAGCGTGTCGATGTAGGCAGCCAGCTGATTTTTGAAATCCTTCTCCATCAGCCTGTGCTCCGGCGTCTTTGCCGTTGTATCCTCAATGACGTCCATTACAGATATATTGCCGTGGGGCAGCGTTTCCTCCAGCGCCAGCACATGGTAGCTCATCTCATCCACGCGCAGCTTGTTCAGTTCCGCCTCCGTCATATCCAGCCGCTGGGCCAGCTCGCTGTCTCCGGGCGGCCTGCCCAGCTCGTTTTGCATCTGCTGGCTTGCCTTGTTGGCCAGCCTGATCTTTTGATGGATATCCCTTGGCACCCATTCCTTCTTTCGCAGATAATCGATGATGGCGCCCCGAACGCGGATGGAGGCAAAGGAGTCGAACTGCACACCGCGCTTGTAGTCGTACCGGTCGATGCAGTTGATAAGCTCCAGAATGCCATGGTTGGCCAAATCCTCCACATCGTCCCGGCTGACGGCAAGGATCTGCGACCGTTTCAGGCTGCAGGTCACAATATACAGATAGGACATGAGGATTTCGTTGCGCAGGCCGATATCCCTGGTCTTTTCATACCGCTGCCAGGTTTGCTCGTCCACCTTTTTCGTTTGATCCTTGTAATAGTTCATGCTCTTCCCACCCGCCATGTTCTATGCAAAGCGCACTTCTAGATTGAGATGGTACCAAGCGCCTGAATATTGATGTCCTGATTGATCTCGCTGAAGGAAAGCACCACCGCTTCGGAGGAAAACTGCTCCATCAGCCTTTTGTAATAGCAGCGCACCACGGGCGAGGTGAGCACCACCACTTCATTCAGGCGGTCCTTGAGCCGTTTCTCCTCCTTCATGTGGGAGTTGACAATGTTTTGTAGCACGTTGGGCTCCAGCGACACATAGGAGTTGTTGCCCGCTTTGCGCACGCCGCCCATGATGAGGTTTTCGATTTCGGGGTTCAGCGTGATCACCTTCAGGCTGCCGTCCTGGGCAAATTTGCGCGTAATGGTACGCTTGAGCGCCTGGCGCACGTATTCGGTCAGAAGGTCGGTATCTTTCGCCGTGGGCAGATGCTCGCTCAATGTTTCCAGTATGGTAGGCAGATCGCGTATGGGTATCTGCTCGGACAGCAGGTTGCACAGTACCTTTTGCAGCTCCACATGGGGCACCACGTTTGGTACGATGTCCTCCACAAGCTCCTTGTGCGTCTTGCGCAGGTTATCCAGCAGATGGACAAGGTCCTTGCGGGTGAACAGCTCATGGGCGTGCCTTTTGATGATTTCCGAAAGGTGGGTGACGATTACCGACAGGGGATCGATGATGGTGTAGCCGCTCATCTGCGCAAACTCCCTGTTGTCCGCGGTGATCCATTTGGCGGGCAGCTTGAAGGCTGGCTCCAGCGTGTCGATGCCGTCAATATCCTGGGCGCCGCTGATGGCGTTCATGGCCAGGTAATGGTCGGCCAGCACCTCGCCCCTGGTTACCTCCTCGCCCTTGATCTTGATAACGTACTCGTTTATGTTCAGCTCCGCGTTGTCCCGAAGCGTCACCGCCGGCACCACCATGCCCATATCCTCGGCAAACTGGCGCCTTAACATCACCACGCGGTTGATAAAGTTGCCGCCCTTGCTTTCGTCCACCAGCGGAATCAGACTGTAGCCGACCTCCACCTCAATGGGTTCCACCGACAGCAGGGAGTAGATATTGTCGGTATTCTTATAGAACTCCGTCTCGTTTACAGGCAGATCCTGCTCCACATCGGGTACGGACACCACTTTTTTCCTTTGCAGCCTTGAGGCCAGCAGTATAAGCGAGCCGCCTACCGTAAGCAGGATGAGCACCGGAAAGCCCGGCAGCACCGACATGGCCATTAAAACGCCGCCGGTGATCATCAGCACGATGGGATAGGATATGATCTGCGTCTTCAGGTCCTCGCTCAGGCTGTTGACGGATGCCGCCCTGGTCACCACCATGCCCGTGGCCGTGGAAATCAAGAGCGCGGGAATCTGGGAAACCAGGCCGTCGCCCACTGTGGCGGTAATGAACGTGTTCAGCACGTCGTTAAAGCTGCCGCCGCCCTGCACCATGCCGATGATGATGCCGCCGATGCTGTTGATAAACAATATTATAATGGAAACGATGGCATCGCCCTTGATAAATTTGGAGGCGCCGTCCATGGAGCCGTAGAAGTCGGCCTCACGCTGTATCTTCTGCCGCCGCGTTTTGGCCGTATCATCGTTGATGAGGCCGGCGTTCAGGTCGGCGTCGATGGCCATCTGCTTGCCGGGCATGGCATCCAGTGTAAACCTGGCCGCCACCTCCGCCACGCGCTCCGCGCCCTTGGTGATGACAATGAACTGCACCACCACGATAATCAGGAAGATGATGAAGCCCACCACAGGATTGCCGCCGATAACGTACTGGCCAAAGGTCTGTATTACCTTGCCCGCGTTGCCGCCGTTGCCCAGGATCAGCCTTGTGGAGGAAACATTCAGCGCAACGCGCAAAAGCGTTGTAATCAAAAGCACCGAGGGAAACACCGAAAATTCCAGCGCTTCCTTGATGTGCATGGCAATCAGAAGAATGGTCAGCGACAGCGCGATGTTGATGATCAGCATCACGTCCAGCAGACCTGTGCCAAGCGGTATGATCAGCAGGAAGATAACGCCGATCAAAAACAGGGTCAGCATGTTGTCAAACAGTTTCTTCATCCGGCAGTCCTCTTCTTGAGCTTGTAAATAAAGGCGATAATATCTGCAACAGGCTTGTAGAACACCTCGGGTATCTGCATTCCGATCTCTACGGCCTCATACAGGCCGCGGGCCAGCGGCTTGTTCTCCGTAACGTATACGTTGCTTTCCTTTGCAATTCTCACAATGGTCAGGGCGATCTGGTCCGCGCCCTTGGCCACCACTACCGGCGCCTTGTCCTTTTTGGGGTCGTATTTCAGTGCCACCGCAAAGTGGGTAGGGTTCCTGATGACCACGTCCGCCGTGGGCACCTTGTGCATCATGCGCATCACGGCCATCCTGCGCTGCACTTCCCGGATGCGGCCCTTGATATGCGGGTCACCCTCCATGCGCTTTTGCTCGTCGCGAACCTCCTGCTTTGTCATTCTCAGCTTCCGCTCATGGTCCCACCACTGGTAAAAATAATCGGCGGCGGCAAACATCACCATAAACATAAGGATTTTGGTGGTGATGGAGAATACGGCTTCCCCCGTCCAGAGAACCCCGCTTTCCAGGCTGCCAAGCGGCATATTGCGAATTTGAAGAACCCGGGCGCTGATATCACTGTAGAGGATAGCCCCTATCACCCCGACCTTCAGGATGGATTTGACCAGCTCTACCAGCGATTTTGCGGAAAAAAGGTTCTTGATGCCCGAAACAGGATTGAGCCTTGAGAACTTGGGCTTCAATAGGCTTGCCGCGAACAGGAAGCGCGTCTGCACGCCGCCCAGCGCCACACCCAACAGCATGGCCGCACCGCTTACAGGCAGGATCAGCGACATGGCGTTGAGGGCAAACCTGCCAAGGATGGTGGATGCGTCCAGGGCGGTCAGCCTGTCCACCGTGGCCAGCGCGCTGTAGCTCTCCACCATAACACGCCGCATCCCGCCCATGAGGGGTTCTCCGGCCAATCTGAGCAGCAGGATAAGCGAAAGCAGGGAAAGGGCGCTTATGGCATCCTTGCTCAAAAATATATTGCCTTTTTTCCGCTCGTCCTCCCGCTTTCGCGGTGTCGCCCGCTCCGTGCGGCTGCTGTCGGCTGCCATGAAACCACCTCCCCCTCAAGCCGTTGGATTATGCCCCGCCCAGCATGACCGCCATGGACTCCTGCACCTTTTCAAACATCTGCGTAAGCGTTGCGTCCATCAGCCTGGAAACGGCCGGCAGCGCCAGGATAATGATGGCCAGCCCGACAGCCAGCTTTATCTGCAGCCCGGCCACGAACACATTGATCTGTGGCACAATGCGCATCAGCACGCCCATTCCCGCCTCCGCCAAAAGCTCGGTGGCCATGACCGGCATGGCAAGCTTCAGCGCCAGTACCAGCATATCCTTGAGCATCAGGGCCAGATAGCTTCCCGCCTGAAAATCAAAAAACGCGGAACTCGGCGGGAACAGCTGACAGGAGCTGCTCAATATCCGGATCAGCGTGAGATGCCCGTTGGATGCAAAGAAGATGAGCGTGAGCATCAGGTGGAATACCGAGCCCGTCGCAGGCATGGATACGTTGCTTTGTGGGTCGTATATCCTGCCCATGCTAAGCCCCATCTCCATATCCATGGCCTCCCCGGCCATGAGCAGAAAGCTCAGGAACAGATTCATCAAAAGCCCCAGCGCATAACCCACCAGCATTTCCTTCAGCAGCGCCAGCATGAACAAGAGCGTGGAATCGAACTGGGGCGGCGGCACGCTAAGGGTAGGCGTCAGAAGGAGGGCCGTCAAAAACGCAAGGCCGACTTTCGCTATGACGGGCACGCTCCTGCGTCCGAAGAACGGATGAAACAGCAGTGCGCCCGACATGCGGGCGAACACCAACAGCATGAGCATGTAGCCGTCAAAGCTGATCGTAAGCATCGGCGCTCTCCCCCCTCCCCTTATACCAGATTGGCGATGGTGGAAAATATCCGGCCGGTAAAATCCACAATCTTGGCAATCAGCCACGCGCTCAATGCTAGCAGCACCAGCCCGATGGCCAGTATCTTGAAAACAAAGGCAACATTCTGCTCATGAATCTGCGTGGCCGCCTGCACCACCGACACCAGAACGCCGATTGCCACGCTTACCGCCAGAAACGGCGCCGCCATCAAAAGCGCCGTCACCAGCGCATCCCTGAAAACGGAAACAATTTCCCCCTGCGACATACTTTCCCTTTCCGGCTATCAGGCCCGCCGCGGCTAATGGAAGCCCATGACCAGCGCCTTCAGTGTCATCGACCAGCCGTCCACCAGCACAAAGAGCACCAGCTTGAACGGAAGGGAGATCAAGACCGGGGGCAGCATGACCATGCCCAGGCTCATCAGCGTGCTGGCCACCACCATATCTATGACCAGGAACGGCAGGTACACCATAAAGCCCATGATGAACGCGCGCTTGAGCTCGCTGGTGATAAAGGCGGGGATGAGCACGGTGGTCTCAATCTGGTTCTCGGTTTCCGGCCGCTCATAATGCCCCAGGTCCAGAAACAGGTTCAGGTCCTCGGCGTTTGTGTTTCTGAGCATAAATCCCCGAAGCGGCTCAATGGCCTTTCCCGCCGCCTCCATCTGCGTAATTTCCCCGCGCTGATAGGGCTGGTAGGCCGTATCATTGACCTGGCCGATTACCGGCGACATGATGAACAGCGACAGAAACAGCGCGATGCCCACAAGCACCTGATTGGGGGGCGTCTGCTGCAGGCCAATTGCGTTGCGCACACAGGAAAGCACGATCAGGATGCGGGTGAAGCAGGTGGTCATGATCAGTATGGAGGGCAGAAGCGCAATGACTGTGAGGGAAATCAGTATCTCCAACACGTCGGTGCCTTCCCCTGTGCCAAGGCCTTCCATTTGAATGGACAGCCCGCCGGATTCCGCGCGGGATGCATGGACGGGCCATGCCACAAGCAGAGTCACCAGAAGGAGGAGCATTGCTAACGACAAAAGCTTACTTTTCTTCATTGGTCATCGCCGCCCCGTTCCCCGCCATCTTCCTTTTGCGCCGGGTGCGTTTTTCCCTTTCCCGCCGCTTTGACCAGCATGCCTAAAAAGTCATTTCCGGCCCGCTTGGCTTCGATGCCCGCCAGCTCCGCCGTGTCCATTTCCCGAATCCATTCCACACGCCCCGGGGATACGGATGCCAGGTGCGTCTGGCTGCCAACCCTGATCAGCGCCAGGTAGGTATCCTTTGCGACCATCACCCGCTCCAGCACCTGGATGTGGCGACCGGAGGAGTATGCGCCATGCCGCCCGGCCATCCATTTGGTTGTCCAATAGGCGCCGGCAATCACAACGGCCACCGCCAGAAGGGGCGTCAAGATGGAAAATGCGTCTTCCAATGCTTCCCTCTCCCAACCTGGTATTTGCCTGCCTTGCTACCTTTGGGCGGCGGCGCTTACGATTTCGGTAATCCTTACGCCAAAGTTGTCGTCTATGACAACCACGTCGCCCCTGGCGATAAGCTTGCCGTTTACCACGATGTCCACCGGCGCGCCAGCCTGCTTGTCCAGCTCCACAATGGAGCCCTGGCGCAGGGACAGGATTTCCTTGACCTGCTTTTTCGTGCGCCCAATCTCCACGGTAACATTCAGGTCCACGCCCATCACAAGCCCCAGGTTAACGGTGTCCGTGTCTTCCACAGCGGGATCGTCCGCGTCCAGGCTGCCAAACTGAAGGGGCTTGACCACCACGTTTTTGGGCGGTGCCGCTTTTTCCGCAGCGTATCCGCCTGCCGGCGCGGGCCTTGGCGCGGGTGCCGGCGCAGGCCTTGCCACGGGCGCGGCCACGGGTGCCGGCATGGCCACGGGTGCTGGTGCCGGGGCAGGCCTGGGTGCAGGCGCGGGCACGGGAACCGCAACGGGTGCGGGCGCGGCCACGGGAGCCGCAGCGGGTGGGGGCGGCGGGGCCACAGGCACAGGCGCAGCAACGGCCTGGGGCTGGACGGGGTAATCGTTCCCATGCATCGGCGCGGGAACCTGTGTATGCCCAACGACCTGCGCCTGCGAGGCCTCCGGCTCAAGCTCCATGAGCGGGGTATCCTCCTCACTCATCCCCATGGCACTGCTGACAAGCTCTCTGGCGAAGGGCACGGGCATGACTGTGAAAAATTCGCTGTCCACAAGGCCCTCAATGGTCAGCTTGAAGCTCACGGTCACAATGTATTCCTGCTTGCCGGTCCAGGGCTGGCCATCCGTTTCCCCGGTGATATCAAAGGGTGCGGGAGGTGAAATATTGATTTCCCTGTCCAGAAATGATGCCAGCGCCGTGCAGCTTGCGCCCATCATCTGGTTCATAACTTCACCCAGGGCGCTTATGGCGATCTCATCCAGCGATTCCCCGTCCGCGGGCTCCTCAAAATCACTGCCCAGCAAAAGCTGTACAATGGCCTTTATATCCCTAACGCTCATAATCATGTGGTTGGAACCAAAAAGCCCCTGGACGTATTTGATTTCAATCCCCAATGCGGGCTCAAGCCGTGAAATATCAAACTCGGAGCTGTGCACGACCCGCACGCTGGGCGTGGTAATAATGACCTGCCGGTTCAGCAGGATCGAAACGGCGGTAGCCGCGGCGCCCATGCTGATGTTCAGAATCTCGCCAATGGTATCAATTTCGGTGCTGTTCAGGCCCAGGTTGTTTTCCTGTCCGTTCAGATCCGGATGTGTATCCATCGCGCGCTCACCTTCCTTTCTATCCTGCGTATTGCCGGTTGATCAACACGGCAAGCTTGTTCCTTTTTGTACCGGGCTCGCCCAGAAACCAACCTTTCCCGTTTACCGATATCACGACGGGCGTACCCACCCGCTGATCCAAGCGGATCACGTCGCCCGGCTGCAGACTGAGCATTTCCTGCATGGTGATGGTTGTGGTACCCAGTATGGCGCAGCAGTCGATGCTGGAGCCGTGAAGCTGTGCCAGCATCGCTCTTTGGTTAAGGGCGGAGTTTTCGTCACCCTCGTCGTCCCTGTGGTTGGTTCCGGTCTGGACGGCAAGTATCTCATCCAGCGTCCCGCCGATGCCCATACAGGGGATGCAGCAGGTAATGGTGCCCTCTACGGAGCTTAGCTTCACCGACAGCACCATCACAGCCACCACCTCATCCATGGCGACGGCCTTGATGAACCGGGTGTTCGTTTCGATCTGCCTGACCGAGACGCTGACGTTCGGGGTTGATGTCCACGCTTCCTGGAACAGGGATGCGATCCTTTTCACAATCCGCTCCAGCAGCGCCGTCTCGATATCGGTGAACTCCCGCCGCGGCACCTCCCGCACCTCGATTACCCCGCCGAACATGCGCTCGATGAGCGCGAAGGTGATGGGGTTGGAAAGGTCCATCAGCATGGCGCCCTTCAAAACGTTCAGGTCAAGCACGCCGGTGATGAGCATGTCGGGGAGCGCGTTGTTGTACTCCATATAGGGCTGCTCTTCCAGGGATACCACGTTGACCTCGCAATAGCTGCGGGTAAGCCCGGCCAGATAGGAAGCCAAGTGCCTTGCAAAGATTTCGCCAACTCCCCGAAGCACCTTTTGCTGGTCCTTGGTCAGCTTCTTGGGGTTTTTGAAATTGTAAGGCTTGGCCCTGGTATCCTCGGCAGGCAAATCAGCGGGCTCGTCCTGATCCCCATTGCCCGCAAGCCTGTTCAGCAGCTCGTCAATTTGGTTTTGAGACAAAATCTCCGGCATGGTTACTCTTCCTTTGTGCGTTCATAGCGTCTGCGATGGCTTTCCTTGTTCCCTGCCAAAAGCTTCTCCTCCAGGAGGCGCGCCTGCGCCAGGAGGCCCACCTTGTATGAACCGACCCTGTCCACCACCACATCCGCCGGTTCCAGCACATAGTGCGTCTTGCCATTTGTCATGGTGACCAGCGTATCGGGAATCATCTCGATCATTTCGATGAGCTCTGAGTTAATGTAATACTTATCGCCATTCAGCTTGGTAAGCTCTATCATAGCGCCCATGCTCCTTTCATGCCGGCCCGTTTTTGTTATGTTCAAGCCGCGATGCGCCTGCCGTTACCGCTTCAGATTGACCAGCTCTTCCAGCACCTGGTCCGATGTGGTGATAACACGGGCATTCGCCTGGTATCCCCTCTGGGCCACGATCATGTCCGTGAACTCCTTGGACAAGTCCACATTGGACATTTCCAGGCCGCCGGATACAAGCTGCCCCGCCAGGCCTATGCCTGCCTCCGAATAGCTGGGCGCGCCGGAGTTCAGTGTTTCACCAAAGTACTGGTCGCCGCGCTGCTCCAGGCCGTCGGGGTTGTTGAATACCGCGATGGGAATTTGGGCTAGCGTTTCAATGGCCATGGTGGTGATGTTGGAGCCGGTGATGGCGCCGTCGGGGCCGATGGAAATGCCCGTGTAATCCTGAAAGTTCGGGATGGTGACGTTCGTCAGCGTGCCAATCGGGTTCGTCAGCGCCGGCATCTGGCCCATGACAAAGCTGCCGTTGGCGTCCAGCAGGTTGCCGCTGGCGTCAAAGGAAAAGGCGCCTACCCTGGTATAGTTCAGGTTTCCGGCGCTGTCCTGCACCGTGAAGAAGCCTTCCCCGGAAATGTAGGTGTCCAGCGCCCTGGCCGACTGCTGAAAGCCGCTGCGGGTATTGAGCAGGTCGATGGAGGCAACCTTTGAACCGTAACCGATCTGGGTGGGGTTTGTGCCGCCCGTGGCGGGGGTGGGGGCGCTGGCGGCCGACAGCGTCTGGTAATACATGTCCGAGAAAAGAACCCGGCTGGCCTTGAAGCCCGCGGTGTTCACGTTGGCAATGTTGTTGCCGATTACGTCCAGCATGGTCTGATGCCCTTTTAAGCCTGAGACTGCGGAAAACATGGATCTGATCATTTCCTGCATCCTCCCATTCGCATTTGTGTTTCATCAACGTTTGTGTGCCTGTCGGCCCTTATGGTGCCTGTATCATTCCGCCGGGGCTTCCGGCACCGCCGGGCCCACGTCCATGATCTCGCTCAATTGGTGGAACTCGCCGTTGACCAGAATGTAGGGTACGCCCCCGCTGAAGCTTACCTGCTCCACCTGCCCCACCGTCATCTGCTGCGCGCCGTTCTCGCCTGTGGACGCTACGCTGACCTGCTTTCCGATCAGCGTAACCGCCATGTTCGACTGGAAGGCGCTGGACAACTGACTTATTTGCGAGAGGGTGGAGAACTGCACCATCTGGGTCATGAACTGGGTGTTGTCCACCGTGTCAAACATGCTCTGGTTTTGCAGCTGGGCGGAAATGAGCTTGAAAAAATCGTTGATATTGAGATCCGTCTCGGCTTTGCCCGCCGCCTGCCCTGCCTGCGGCTGCGCCGCGGCCGGCATCCCGATGCCGTTCACCTGCATGGTATCACTCCTTACGCTCGCATGTCACCCGGCGTCAAACCCGGTAGCTTATGGTGCTGCTTTTGGGCAGGATACGCCTTGTGTCGGCCTGCGGCCCGATTTCATCCTGCATTGACGCGGCGTCCCTTAATCCGGCGGCGCGCCCGTTTTCAGACGCGGCCTCCGCATACTCCCTGGCGTCCAGGAAACCCGCTC
>JAEWNM010000176.1 GCA_023392755.1 Bacillota bacterium | reverse complement strand
GCGTAAAACCGTCGATGAAAAGCTTCATGAGACGCTGGATAAACGGCTGGGGGAAAGCTTCTCTCAGGTGAGCACAAGGCTGGAGGAGGTTTACAAGGGCCTGGGGGAAATGCAGGCGCTGGCCAGTGGCGTGGGCGATTTGAAAAAGGTGCTCACCAACGTCAAATCCCGCGGCATCTGGGGCGAGATGCAGCTTGGCAACCTGCTGCAGCAGGTGCTTTCACCTAACCAGTATGAATCCAACGTGGCGGTGAAACCGGGCGCATCCGAACGGGTGGAATTCGCCTTGAAGCTGCCCGGCAGGCAGGAGGAAGCTGACAAGCCCGTCTACCTGCCCATCGACAGCAAATTCCCGCAAGAGGCCTTCCTGCGCCTTATGGAGGCTCAGGATCAGGGGGATGCGGCAAAAACTTCCGACGCGCGCAGGGAGCTTGTTCAGACATTGAAGGTGGAGGCCAAACGCATCGCGGACAAATATGTTTCGCCGCCGCATACGACAGACTTTGCCATCATGTTCCTGCCGCTGGAAGGGCTGTACGCCGAGGCCATGCGGGACATGAGCCTGATGGAAGAGATACAGCGTAACCATCGGGTGGTGGTCTCCGGCCCGTCCACGTTAACCGCGCTGCTGAACAGCCTCCAAATGGGCTTCCGTACACTGGCCATTGAAAAGCGTTCAGCGGAGGTGTGGAAGCTGCTGGGCGCGGTGAAAACGGATTTCGGCAAATTTGCGCTGGTGTTGGAAAATACGCAAAAGCGCCTCCGCCAGGCCACTGAATCGGTGGATTCCGCCTATGTGCGCACCAGGAGCATCGAGCGCCACCTGCGCAAGGTGGAGGCTTTGGAGGAGGGGCAGACCAGGGCGCTTCTGCCGGAGGAAGGGCCGGAGGATGGAACAGCGGACGATGAATCCTGAAAAGCGACGCCTCCGCATGTTCAGCGCATGTTTGGGAAAAAATGACTGGGCGGTTTTGAAAAAAGGCGCTATACTAATTTTGTCCTATAAGGAAGGAGGATTTTCATGAACAATACAACCATTGGCGACGATTTGAAGAAAATTCTGCTGGCCGGCCTGGGTGCTGTAGCCACCACCGCTGAAAAATCCAAGGAACTGGTGGAAAGGCTGGCCAAGAAGGGCGAAATCACATGGGAGCAGGGCAAGGTTCTGAATGAAGAGCTGACCCAGAAGATGAAGAAGACATTTGAGGAGAAGGTTGCCCCCATTTTCGCGGAGGGCAAAACAAAAGTGGAAAACGTGGTGGATAACCTGCGCACCATGACCCGGGAACAGTTGAAAGCGGTCAAGGATCAGATTGAAGCCATGGAGAAGGCCGATGAAGAAACGCGGGACGGGGATGACGTCGGCGGCGGAGAAGACGAGTGACGCGGGCGCCGGTGCCCACAGTCACCGGCTGCGCGAAATACTGGCGGTGCTTTACCGCCACGAGGTCATAAAGGGGGTCACGCCGCAGAAGCTGCGCCTGATATTGCAGGACCTTGGGCCTACCTTTGTAAAGATCGGGCAAATTCTGTCCATGCGCAGGGACCTGCTCCCGGAAGCGTTTCTTTCGGAACTGGCCCTTCTGCGGGACAGCGTGCGGCCCATGCCCTTCATGGAAGTGCAGGAAATTCTGGAGGACGATTACGGAGCGCCTTTGGAGGATTTGTTTTCATCCTTTGAAAAGGCGCCCATCGGCGCCGCCTCCATCGCCCAGGTGCACAGGGCTTCCCTGCCTGACGGCAGCCAGGTGGTTGTCAAGGTGCAGCGCGGGGGCATCGATGAAAAGATGCAAAGGGATATGGCCCTTTTGCGCAAAGCGGCAGGACTATTAAAGTTGTCCGGCGTTGCGGGCGGTGCGGTGGATTTTCGTACCGTTCTGGATGAAATGTGGTTTGTGACACAGCAGGAAATGGATTTCATGGCTGAAGCACAAAACGTGGATACATTTGCCGCCTTCCATCGGGAGGTGGCTTTTGTTGCTTGTCCGCGGGTATTCCCATCCTATACCACCAGGCGGGCGCTGGTGATGGAGTATGTGGACGGCATTCACGTCAATCAGCGGGATAAGCTTCAGGAAGCCGGGTACGACACGCAGGAGATTGCTGAAAAGCTGTGCCGGAGCTTTGCGAAGCAGATATTGGACGACGGCTTTTTTCATGCGGACCCGCACCCCGGCAACCTGTGCGTGCGGGAGGGCAAGATTGTTTTCCTCGACTTTGGCATGGTAGGCCGCTTGACGCCACGGGAGCAGCAATTGCTCAAGCGTGCGGTAAAGGGCGTGGTGCTGCAGGACGTGCAGGAAGCAAAGGCCGCGCTCTTGTCTCTGGCGGTGCATACGCAGGCCATCGACCACCCGCGGCTGTACGAGGATATCGAGACGGTGATGTTACGGTACGGCCAGATGGAAATGGGCGAAATGAATCTTGGCAGGATGATGGAGGAGGTGCTTTCCATCGCCAACCGCCACGGCCTTCAAATGCCCCAGGGGATGGCCATGCTCAGCCGCGGGCTTGTCACGATGCAGGGCGTGGTGAGCCAGCTTTGCCCACAGGTGGATTTCATGTCCGTCATGGCCGGCGGCATACGGGAAAGGCTTTTGGACGATATCGACTGGGAGGGCGAGCTTACCCGGGGGGTGCGCACGCTGTACAGGTCCGGGAAAAAGGCCATGGAGCTGCCTTACCAGCTTTCCGAGCTTTTGCAGGCGGTGGCAAAAGGCCAGGGGAAAATCAACATGGAGCTGACCGGCTCCGAAAAGCCCCTTCAGGCCATCAGCCGCATGGTGAACAGAATCATACTGTGCTTGCTTTGCGGCGCGCTGCTGATTGCCTCCGCGCTCATGTGCCAAACGCCCGTGCAGCCGCTTTGGCTTGGCATACCGTGGATGGCATTTTGCGGTTTCTTGCTCGCTGCACTCCTGGGGGCTTATTTGATTATTTGCGCCTTTAAGGCTGCAAGATAAGCTGAAAAGGCATATAGCTGCAAACACAGTCAGCGTAAGCAATGCTCAAGTTCATCGGCAGGCACAATGAAAGCGCCTGCCGTTTCCATTTGGGAGTTTACGCTATCAATCATTTTTTCCGCGTTTTTGTAAAATGTGCTGTGGGCGTCTTTTACCAGTATGACGCTATACTGTTTTTGAAGGGCCGACAGACAGGCGTCCTTGACGCATCCGTTGGAGATAAGCCCAAGCAGGATGACCGATTCGATGTGATCCCGCTTCAAAAGGTTGTCAAGATCGGTACCCTGGAATACTCCCGGGTGCTTTTTGGCGATGACTGTATCACCCGGAAGTACGCCAAGATCATTGACGATTTGATACGCCTCCGTTCCCGGCTTAAGAAACGTATTGTTTTCATGCCGGGTAAAGATGATGCCAACTCCGTTATCCCTGGCAAGCCGGAGGGCAGTCTTCACATTCCTTATCAACTCATCCTTTTTGAAAACCGGCTGCTTCAAACCGAAAATGCCCGTTTGCATATCAATGACTATCAAGCAATGCTTCACGGGGGCCTGCCCTCCGCTCTATCGATTTTTGGTTACGATTGAAAATTGAATTCCTTATCCCAGTCAAACAGGCTGCTGTCTTCATAGCAGGCCGGCCAGTGACTGCACCATAAAGGCATCCGAACATCGCGAATCCTGTCTTCCGATGGATGGTATGGCTTGATATCCAGAACTGGTGTGCCATCCTCGGCGTCCATATACCCGACCTCTATGCTGCAGTTCTCCTTGTCGATTGAAATCAGCCCACAGGCAGTGATAGCTATCGGATTGGGTCTAATGGGCGACCTGGTTGCCAGAACGCCGATTTTTGCAGGGCCCAAAGTGTATGGCTTATCCATCACAAAGTAGTTTCTTGTTTCATTGCTGTCATAAAGATGGAACCACCATACAACATGGATATGGCTGAATTCCTCAAGCCCCATCATGGCATCCGTGAACCTTTTCTCAATATTGATGAAGTATTTTCCGTTTTGTATGCTGATCTTGCCAATAGGATCAAAAGAAACCATTATGCATGCCTCCTTGAAATGGTTCACAGCGATTGCTGCACTTCTTCTATCGGAATCCAAATCTCCACAATCGAGTCGGTTTCGTTGCCGTGGAAGCGCTCATCGTAAAATTCCACGATATAGTATTTACCGTCTAGCAGCCGCTGTGCATATTTGGTTTTGTTGTTATTAAGCCATTCCTCCATGGCTGTGTTTTGACTGTCGTATCCCTCTGCTACATACACATCAAACGACGCGTACAGCGTGGCGGGCAAAGTAAATGCCGAATATGACGCATCCGCCTGGGGCGTGGATATGCTCAGGCCTACAT
>JAEWNM010000167.1 GCA_023392755.1 Bacillota bacterium | reverse complement strand
CTCTGGCTGAAGGTGCCCGGCGGCATGACCTCCTGGGAATTTTTTGACCTGCTGCTTACAAAGTTGCACCTGGTGGGCACGCCGGGCTCCGGCTTTGGGCCCAGCGGCGAGGGATATTTCCGCCTGACCGCCTTCAATACGAGGGAAAACACATTGCGGGCTACGGAAAGGCTCAAAAGCCTGTAAAACCGCGAAAAAAGCCGAATAAAAAGTGCATGGTATGTACTTGCCGTTCGCTTGACAGAAGCGCCCTGGTATTGTATAACAGGTGGGGGCGCTTTTGTTATGCGCCCGAGTTCGTCTGCAAGGATGCAGGCGGCCAGAAGGAGGGGCCTCATGATCCGCACCATCGTTGGCGCCAACTGGGGAGACGAGGGCAAGGGGAAAGTGACGGACGTACTGGCGGAAAAGAGCGACATTGTGGTCCGCTTTCAGGGCGGAGCCAACGCCGGGCATACCATCATCAACGAATATGGCAAGTTCGCGCTGCATTTGCTGCCCTCCGGCGTATTCCACCAGCATATTGTAAACATCATCGGGCCGGGCGTCGCCTTCAACATTGAGGCATTGCTGCATGAGCTCAATACCCTGGTGGGACGCGGCGTGCCCAAGCCCAAGGTGCTGATTTCCGACCGGGCCCAAGTGATGATGCCCTACCATGTGGATTTTGACAAGTACGAGGAGGAGCGGCTGGGCGGCAAATCCTTTGGCAGCACAAAGTCCGGCATCGCGCCTTTTTACGGCGACAAATACATGAAAATAGGCCTGCAGGTATGCCAGCTGTATGACGAGAACCTGCTTAGGGAAAAGCTTGAAAATGTGGCAGCCCTGAAAAATCCCGTGCTTGCCCACCTGTATGACAAGCCCCCCATCGATGTGGATTCGCTGGTGGAAACATACACGTCGCTGGCCGGGCTGATCAGGCCCATGGTGTGCGATACCACCGTATACCTGCATCAGGCGGTGAAGGCGGGCAAGACGATTCTGCTGGAAGGGCAGTTAGGCTCCCTTCGGGACCCGGACCATGGCATCTATCCCTACACCACCTCTTCCTCGCCCCTGGCGGGGTTTGGCACGGTGGGCGCAGGCGTGCCGCCCTGGGACATGAAGGATATCTACTGCGTTACAAAAGCCTATTCCAGCTGCGTGGGCGCGGGCCCGTTCGTGACGGAGCTATTTGGCGATGAAGCGGTGGAGCTGCGCAACCGCGGCGGCGACGCCGGCGAATATGGAGCGACCACCGGCCGGCCCCGCCGGGTGGGCTGGTTTGACGCGGTGGCTACCCGCTACGGCGTAATGGTTCAGGGGGGCACGGAGGCGGTGCTCACCAACCTGGACGTGCTGGGGTATCTGAAGGAAATCCCCGTCTGCACAGGCTATGAAATAGACGGGGAGGTTAGCTTGCAGTTCCCCACCACCCCAAGGCTCATGCGGGCTAAGCCCGTATATACCATGCTGCCCGGCTGGGAGCGGGATATCCGCTCCATGCGGCAATACGACCAGCTGCCTGAAAACTGCAAGCGGTACGTAGCTTACCTGGAGGAGGCAATCGGCGTGCCCATCCGCATGGTGTCCAACGGCCCCCGGCGGGAAGAAATACTGTATAGGAAAGCTTAGCACAAAGGGGTGCCGGCAATGCTGGCACCCGTCAGCGTATCAACAAAGTGGCTGTCGCCACTTTGTTGAGTTTTTCCCTCGCTGCACTGCAAAAGGCTGCGCCTTTTGCGGCCGTTTGCTCGGGCAAGGAAGGAATTTTTTCAAAATTCCCACGCAAACCACCGCACATGTCGCTGGTTTGCGATCTAGAATCGGAGGACTTCGGCCCTCCGATACCTCCCTGGGTTTTTTGATGGTCTAAAGCCCAAAGGGCATAAATCCCTTTGGGCTCAGATTGTCGGCAAAATCAACGTTAGGCTCCCGGCTGTCTCCTACCTGGCATCCCTGACCGCTATGCATTCCATTTCAATGGCACCGCCAAGGGGCAGCTTGGAAACCTCAACGCAGGAGCGTGCGGGAAAATCCTTTTGAAATGCCTCGCCGTACAACGCATTGACGGCGGCAAAATCCCCGAGATTGGTCAAAAACACGGTGGTCTTCACCACGTTTGCAAGGCTGAGGCCCATTTCAGCAAGAACAGTGCGTACATTTTCAAACATCTGCGCCGCCTGGGGCAGCACGCCGCCCTCCTTCAGCTTGCCGGCCGCGGGATCGATGCCCAGCATGCCGGACAGGTATACAGTACCCGCCGTTTCTACGGCGGTGGAATAAGGCCCGACCGCCTTGGGCCCCTTTTCCGTCAAAAAATGCTTAAGCTCCATATGTTTTTCCTCCCTGATATTTATTCCATACCTACATAGATTCTGGCCGCCCGGGCCTTGTAGGTATCTTCGGCTACAAGCTTGCGTTCGACTTCCACGCCGTTCACCCTTTTAATCAGCTCGGTCGCCACTACGTGGCCGTCACGGGCTTTCATGGTCTGGTATTCATCCCCGGGGTGATCCGTATATTTATGCTGCTTGTCCTTAATGTACTCCGGCTCCTTCGGGGCGGGAATTTTTCTGATTTCCGTTGCGAAAAGCTCGTAGCTTACGTCGCCCAGCGAAGGGCCGTAGATGGATACCTCGCAATAAAAGCGCTTGCGGTTGGATGGGTCCGTCTTTACGGAGGCCGTGATATAAATGTTGCCCTCCGTATTATTTTTAAACACAAAGTCTATCTTGCGGTTGCTGGACATGTACACCGTGGCGTCCTTGCCAAAGTCGGTATAGCTCACCGGATCGGAGTGGGGTTCCCGGTCGATGATGTCAAGCCCGGCGTGAATGGCGGCCAGGTAGACCGTGGTGCTGGCCTGGCAAACGCCGCCGCCGATGCCCGTCTCCAACTCGCCGTAAGCATATTCGGGTGCGGGAAAAAAACCGTTTTTCTCTGTCCGCCAGCCCACAATGTTGTTGAAGCTGAACTTTGAGCCCGGTTTCAGCACCGTGCCGCTGATCTGCTCAAAGGCCCGGCGTATGTTGTTGGTGCGGTTGTCCTCGCTCTTGGGGTCTATGGGGGTGGTGGCGCGGTAACGCAGCGCCACGGTTTCCCGCAGCATGGCCTCCGTAACCTCCGGCGGGGTAAAGACAGGCTCAATTTGAAGGTCGCCGCTTTCCATGGCGGACACCATTTCATAAATCCGCTTCTTCAGCGGCTCAACATCAACGCTCATGCCATTCACCTCGGGAATAAAGGTAAACGGCTGCGACGCGTCGGGGTCAAAGGAGAAGGAAGCGTTTTGGGGCGCGCGGTACACATCGTTCTTCAATTGCATCAAAAGCGTGTCAACAGGCTGCGTGTTGGCGTCGGGGGTGGCGGAATAGGCCGTGAAGCCCCGGTCCCTGACCAGGTCGATTTCCCGCTTCCGGTCAAACAGCGTCCCATTGTGGCCCACAGCCCATGCCTTGTTCAGCGCGGTGTCCGTATCATAGGTGATCCCCAGCATGGCGCTGTCAATCACGGCGTATACATGATCCTCGGCCATCAGCCGGATGGAAAGGCCATCCGTCCTGCTTCTGGCGCTGTCCCGCACGGCTGCCACGCCTTCCTTGGCCGTCATGCCTCCCAGGTGAATATTGTCCACATACACGTTTTGCGCAAACAGGCTGTCATAAGGCCGCACCTCCAGCCATGTCTTAAAATAAAACGCGCCGAAGGATACGACCGCCAGTGCCAAAAACAAAAACAATACGCGCCCCGCGCCGGACTTGCGCCGTTTCCTGCGGACCATCGCGCCGTTTATGGGGGGAGTATGGCCGTTGCTCACGGGCGGCATCTCATGCCTTTCCTGCGGCTTGGGTCCGTGCTTTTGTTCCTTTGGCGCAGGCTTTTTGGCCGTACGGCGGGTCGGTGGGGCGGGGGGTCGGTATCCTTGCTGATACATATGGTCTCTCCCTGTTAAGCAGGTTCATCTATGGTACGTATCATCCAATAAACGTACGTGGGGGCCAATAACTTCCAACAGCGCCAATATATCTTCCTGCGCGGATGACCAATGGGGCAGCATAGCGCCAATATCCATGTGCCGCCCGTCCTGCCCATGAAAATCGCTGCCGCCGGTAACCAAAAGGCCGCTTTTGCGGGCCAGGCTGTCCCAGACGCCCGTCATGGCGGGCAGATGCGCCGGATGATAAGCCTCCAGGCCCATCAGGCCGACATCCTTCCATTCGTTCAGCAAAGGCTGCACATCCAAAGGCTCCATTTTCAACAGCCCCGGGTGGGCAACAACAGGCACCGCGCCCTCCTCCCGAAGCAGCCGGATCACCTGGGATACCTTCCGCTTGGGCCTGGGCTCATATCCCGGCCGGCCGGGGGAAAGATATTTTTCAAACGCGTCGTACAGGCTGTCCACAAATCCCTTTTTCACCAAAGCACGGCCGATATGCGCGCGCCCCAGGCTATCCGCCTGAGGCGATGCTATTTCTTCCAATCCAATGGACAGGCCCAGATGCTGCAGCTTGCTTACCATTTGCCGCACCCGTTCCTCCCGCTCCCTGCGCATATCCAGCAGCAGCGCCATCAGGCGCTTCATGCCTTCTTGAATCCCATAGCCCAGAATATGGACTTCGTTGTCGCCGCCGGCGCTTATTTCAACGCCGGGAAGTATATCAATGCCTTCTTTTTGGGCCTGCTCCCGCGCCTTTTTTATCCCGTCCAGCGTATCATGATCGGTGATGGCCAGCAAGGTGACGCCCTTTTCCATTGCCAGGGCGACCACCTGGGCAGACGGGTATTGTCCGTCGGAAGCATCGGTGTGCACATGTAGATCAGGGCGGCAGTGTTTTGGGCCGGGCTGCATGAGGCGCCTCCTTCAATAGGGGATGGGCTTATATCTGCCCGCCCTGGTCCCCGGTAAGGATGCGGCGCATGTCCGGCTTGGGCGCCAAAGGCTTTTCGGTCTTGTCGCCCGTCTTTTCCGGCTCGGTGCGAAGGGGCTTCTGCTCGGGCTCCGGCAGGTCCCTGCCTTCCATCAACGCCGTGAATTCCTTGCGGGAAAGGGTTTCGTGCTTTAAGAGCGCGGCGGCCACGGCGTGCAGCTTGTCGATGTTGTCCCGCAATACCTTGCGGGCCTTTTCATAGCATTCATCCAGCAGGCGGCGCACTTCCTTGTCAATCTGATAGGCCACTTCCTCGGAATACTCCCTGGTATGGCCAAACTCCATGCCTACAAATACTTCCTGGTCGCTGCCAAGATAAATGGTGCCCAGCGCGTCGCTCATGCCAAACTGGGTAACCATGCGGCGGCAAAGCTCCGTAGCGCGCTTTAGGTCGGAGGAGGAGCCGGTATAGATGTCCTCCAGCGCCTCCTGCTCGGCGGCATGGCCGCCCAGCATCATGGCGATGGTGTCCTTGAGTGTGCTGCGGCCCATGTTGTCCCGCTCCTCGGTAGGCAGGGACAGCGTATGCCCTGCGGCCTGGCCCCGGGGCACGATGGTAATCAGGTGCACCTCGTCGCAGCCCGGCAGCTCGTGGGCTACGATAGCATGGCCGGCTTCATGGTAGGCCACCAGGTGCCTGTCCTTTTCGTTCACCTTGTGGCTGCGCTTTTCGGGCCCCATCTGAACCCTGGCGATGGCGTCGATAAGCATCTGCTGTTCAATTTCCTTGCGGCGGCTGCGGGCGGCCAGTATGGCGGCCTCGTTCATCACGTTTTCCAGGTCCGCGCCGGTGGCATAGGGCGTGCGCTTGGCGATGTTTTCAAAATCAACGTCCTTGCCCAGCGGCTTGCCCTTGGAATGCACCTTCAATATGTCGATGCGCCCGTTCATGTCGGGGTAGTTCACCGTTACCTGCCGGTCGAAACGGCCGGGGCGCAAAAGCGCGGGATCCAGAATATCCCTTCGGTTGGTGGCCGCCATGACAATGACGCCTTCGTTGGTTGTAAACCCGTCCATCTCCACCAGCAGCTGGTTCAGCGTCTGTTCCCGCTCGTCGTGCCCGCCGCCCAGGCCCGCGCCGCGATGGCGGCCAACGGCGTCGATTTCGTCAATAAACACAATGGCAGGAGCGGCGCGCTTGGCCTGGTCAAACAGGTCGCGCACGCGGCTGGCGCCTACGCCTACAAACATTTCCACAAAGTCGGAGCCGGATATGGTGAAGAACGGCACGTTGGCCTCACCCGCCACAGCCTTGGCCAGCAGCGTTTTGCCTGTGCCCGGAGGGCCCACCAGCAGCACGCCCTTGGGAATGCGGGCGCCCATTTCCGTATAGCTTTGGGGGTTGCGCAGGAAATCCACCATCTCCCGCAGCTCTTCCTTTTCCTCATCCGCCCCGGCCACGTCGGCAAAGGTGATGCGGTTTTTGCTGCCGTCCACCACCCGGGCGCGGCTCTTGCCAAAGTTCATCACCTTGCTGTTGCCGCCGCCCTGCTGGCGCATGATAATGACCCAGAAAAGAACGGAAACGCCGATAATCAAAAGGAAGGGAAGGAAATCAAGGTACCATGGGGTCACCAGGGGAGCGCGGTAAGCGATGCTGAAGGTAAGGTCGCTAACGGAAACCTGCTCGATGGGCACGTTCCGCTTGGTAGCCTCCATCTGGCGAACGGTTTCGATAAAGTCTTCGCCAATGGTGGTCTCAAAGTCATAATTCCTGTCGGGGAAGTCGCTTTGGGCAACGCGCGTGTCACGCAGCATGCCCACCAGGCTGTTGTTGCGTATGGCCACCTTGGCCACGCCGTCGTTCTTGATCAATTCCAATAATTGGGGATATTCGATCCTTTTGTTTTCTGTAAAGCCAAAACCGCCGTTCAGCAGAACAGCGATGAGTATGAATGCGCTGATGAGCACCACATAGCCCATAAAGCCTTTGGATGTCCGCTTCAAAACAGGGTCCTCCTTCTGTCGAATTGAGTTATCATTATAGCACAGTCAATGAAGGAAAGCAAATTCCCGGTTCTTCATTTGCTGTAAATTCTCGGGTGCAAAATACCGATATCAGGCAGATTTCTGTACTTCTCGTCGTAGTCCAGGCCATAGCCCACCACAAACGCGTCGGGTATGGTAAAACAGCTGTAATCCGGCACAAGTTCCACCCTGCGGCGGGCGGGCTTGTCCAGCAGCGTGACGATGCGTATGGACGCGGGGCTGCGGTCTGAAAGCGCCCTTTTCAGATAGGACAGCGTAAGCCCCGTATCCACAATATCCTCCACAATCAGCACATCCTGACCTGTAATATCCCTGTCCAAGTCCTTCAAAATACGCACCACCCCCGAGGTTTTGGTGGCGCTGCCGTAGCTGGATATGGCCATAAATTCTGTCTTCAGCGGCAGGTCGATTTCCCTGATCAGGTCGGAATAAAACAGTATCGCGCCTTTTAGTATGCCGATCATCACGGGTGCTTTCCCCGCGTAATCCTTCGCGATCCTCTCCCCCAGCTTTTTAACGGCCTCCCTGATCTCTTCCCGCGTGATAAGAACGGATTCCAGGTCGGCATACATCCGCGCGTCGCTGTGCATGGCACTCTCTCCTTTTAATAGGCTTGATCTTCTTCCGCGGCCTCCCAGGGCAGCGGCCCTTTAACCGTCAGCAGAACGCCGCCGGCCGTATCGGGCCGGACGGCCGCCGCACCCGACGGACCGATGCCTGGAATCCACAACACATCCCGGCCCATGGCCAAAAGGGGAAGCCGGTCCCGAAAGGGTCTGTCCACATGGCGGTCAATAAGCGTTTCCTTTAGCGGCTGCGACCCTTCGCCATGGAGCAGGCGGAACCTGTCTCCCGGCCGCCTTGCCCTAAGCACCGCGCTGCCAAGCAGCCCGACGTCCAGCGCCTGCCGGCGGATGCCGTCGCCCATATCCATTCCGGGCTGCCAGGGCACGGCGGTGAAGGTGAGGCCTTCATACCGCGTTTCCCCGCTCAGGGATAGCTTCATTTCCAAAGGCGCCGCCGCCTTTACAGGCGGAAGCAGAAAAAACCGCTTTGCGCTGCGTTCCCCACGCACGTTCCCCGGCAGGTTGACGGCGTTGCCGCCGTGACCGGCTACGCAATCAAGCAGCTCCTCCGTCTTGCAAAAATCCAGCACGGCCATGCCCCTGTCCACCGAAACGTCCATCGCTTCGGCGGCCTTTTCCCAAAAGGCCCGGATCACCCGCCGCTGATAGGCGGTATGCTTTTTGCGCAGCGCCTCCCTATTTAAAAAGCTCAGGCCCGGCGCCATGCGGGCATTGGCCCTGAGCCAGCCGCCGGTTTCCTCGCGCCACCATTGCTCCTCCGCGTTCGTTACCGCCGCCGTCCGGCAAATGGCTGCGGTACAGCCGGGAGCCATGCTCTCCAGCATGGGCAGCACCTGAAGGCGCAGCCTGTTGCGAAGGCCATCCGGCTGAGAATTGGTTTCATCCTCCCGCCAGGGCAGTCCTTCCTCCATAAGTGCCTTGACAAGCGTCTCATGGCGAAGGGATAAAAGGGGCCGCACCAGCAAACCGCCGGCAAAGGGAGCGGATGGCGCCATGCCGGATAGGCCGGCGGGGCCGCCGCCCCTCATGATATGCATCAGCACCGTTTCCGCCTGGTCGTCCCCATGGTGGGCCAGCAGTACCGCGCCGGCGCCGCATTCCGCCATCGCCTTGGCAAAGCATTCGTAGCGCAGAATGCGGGCCGCCTCTTCCATGCCGCAGCGCAGCGTTTCCATTGCTTTGAAGGCGTCCACCTGATAAAGGTGAAGGGGAACAAATAGCTCACGGCACAGTTCCTTAACGAAGGCCGCGTCCTTCATGGACGCCTCTCCCCGAAGCCCGTGCTCCACATGCACCGCGGCCAAAGAAAAATCATGCGATTCCCTAAGCCGGGCCAGCCCGTGCAGCAGCGCCACGGAATCCGCCCCCCCTGAAACGCACGCCAGCAGCACACCGCCCTTGTCTAAAAGGCCAAGCGGCTTCAGTTCCCTGTAAAGAAGCGGAACAAGCTTGCATCGCATGATGGTTTTCATGCGCATATTGTACCCATTCCGCCGCCGCCGCGCAAGTATGCGCCCGCATTTTTTTCGTGCCCCTCCTCCCCAGGCCATGGCGCGCCATGCACTGCCGTACGCCGTTCGCCACGCCAAATCTTTTTGACCTTTCGTTGAAAATATACCCGTGCGCACGGGGTTTGAAACTTTTAGATAATCATCAAAAACGCAAGATATCTTAAGATATTTCAGCAAAACGCGCAAAATCCAGCACATTTCCGCCCGTATTTAACTTTGACCTTCTTTGACCTTCAATGTATAATCAGGCCAGGAACAGGGAACCGATACAAAATGGGTTCCCGTCCATCAAACAAACCACAAACAAGATGATTGAAGGAGGTTTACGTATGTATACTTTGATTCCCTTTAGGGGCCGCAGGGATGTGGGCCGCAGCCTGACCAACAACCTGTTCAACGACAGCTTCTTCCGCTCCTTTTTCGACATGAGCGACTGGATGGGCAGCGCCGGCTTCCGCGTTGACGTCAAGGACAAGGCCGACCATTATCTCCTGGAAGCGGAGCTTCCCGGCGTAAGTGAAGACCAGATTGACCTGACGGTGGATAACGACGTTTTGACCATTACCGCCAACGCCCGCAGCGAGCGCAAGGAGGAGAAGGACAACTACCTGTACTGCGAGCGCCGGGCTGGCCGCATGGAACGCAGCTTCAGCCTGGAGGGCATCCAGCAGGACAACATCAGCGCCGATTACAAAAACGGTGTGCTCACCGTGACGCTGCCCAAAAATGCCCCCGAACAGCCCAAGACCCAGCGCAAGATCGCCATCGGCGGAAACGGCCAAGGCAGGATTGCCGGGAACAACTGAGTTTGTGATTGTATGCGGGGAAGGGGATTTCTGATAGAATCCCCTTCCCCGGTCCATCTGGCTCAATCGTCGCACTGCTTCACTACCGCTCGCATTACTCGTTTCGTCAGCCTCCTCCGCCTCGCTGCATCCGCCACAGGCGGCGTATCGGCTTCGGAGCCCTATCCCAAAAACTTTGATAAGATTATCACATGATGAATATCCTAAAGGAGCATTATGCTTTACAATAGATAGGCGAAGGGCGGGGCATTTCCCCGCGGCCCGGACAAGGAAAGGGCCCTTCCCCATTCCTTTGCAACCGCCCCCGGTTCAAGCGCCGGGGGCAGCTTTCAATATTATACAATCATTTTTATTTTTAGTCATGATTGCATAGACATCTTGTGAACGACTTTCTCGTAATCTTTCCCTTTGCAATCTTCGTGATTTTATCAATTTCGCTAATTGTGAGTATTCTTGGTAAATCATTAGCTAAAAATAGACTATCAGTTTTTTCCCATATATATTCTGCAAACGGAGATACTACTAGTGGCACAATATACTTTACACATGAAGGCATATGTGTTTTTATTTTATCTTTGTTCTTTACCAAAAAATCAGCCTTACTATCAACCTGCATGAGCGCCTCAATATTTTTAGCTTGCCTAAACCCGAGAGATCGTCTATCTCCTTTATGAAATGCAAATGAAACGTTTGTCGATTTGCATTCCATCACATATAAGATCTCTCCGACAAAAAAAGCCGCGTCAATTTCTTTCGATTCTCCATCACAGCTTTCAACAATTTTTGACCCTACCCAATATGAATCTGCCCCAAATATTCGTATAATCTCACTTTGTGTTTTTTCCTCAAAGTGCTTCGATTTCTTGTTGCCCGTATCCCCATCAGCCTTTGACATTGGGCACATTATGTCTGGCAATATATGATGGAGGCCTGAATAATCAATAATAGACCAATTTGTGCTAGTCGGGAAGAATATTTTTCTTGGTCCTCCCGTCCACAGATCTATATTTCTAGGCATTGCAGGCAAGCAAGACAATGTATTTACTAATTTGTCAATTTGAGAAGAAAAATCATCCGGTAAAGCACCATAACTAATCACAAATGATTCCTTTGCATAAGCGGTTATTACATTAATTGTGTTGATGAAGTTGCCTGTCACGGTATAAGCTCTTTGCAGCATCACATATTTGTATTTAGTGTCTCGAAAAGTATTCTGAGAGTTATATATTGCCAGTGCAAACAAAAATGATATAAGAACTTCTACTGAAAAATGGTAATAGTCATATATCTCTTTTTTAAATAGTCCTAAAAATGATTCTGCTTCTGTAAGATCCACAAGTGCGGGCAAATAATTGCACCTAAATGGATCTGCCGTTTCTCCATTGTATGTCTTGTTCGTGGGAAATTCCTTCTTCAAATCCACATTAAGCATATATGCAATTATCTGTTTCGTTTCTCGCATATCGTAGTCGTTATGATAGTATGTGCCTACACCAGAAAAAAGTTGATTATATTGAAGTCTTTTGTCATATAAGTTAACAAGGTATGATATGTTCTTGTCTACCTCCACACTAAATCCAAAAACTAAATGCTCAAAAAGAGTTCCACCTTTACATATCATCCTATATGCTTGTGTCCCATATATAAAAAGATAGCTTAAGATCTCTAGGTGATAGCTATCATAAATAACTTTAATTACCTCATCTGGAATATTCTTACCTTTAGTAGGATCTTTATCAGAAAGATAATTCGGTTGAATTAGTTTGACCTCACCATCAGCCATCACATTAGGCATAGTTACAAAATTCTCCTCTGATAATCCGTATTTTGCAATGACGTTATTCAGAACCTCCCGATAAAGTAGTACTGTCATGTCGCTTATTGGAATAACCTTCTTTGGAGCAATTCGTCTAGTCCAATATAAAAGCTCATGTAGCG
>JAEWNM010000163.1 GCA_023392755.1 Bacillota bacterium | reverse complement strand
TCCTTGTATGATATATCCGTGGCAAAAGCCAGCGGTAACCATACTTTCCTTTCTTAGTTTTTGCTACGATGGGGTGGACACTGTGGACGGTTTCTAAATCCTGTAGCAAGACTACTTTAAGGAGAATATCGCCACAGATCCATCCCAAATTGGTAATAAGTTGGATAAGCCATAGAGCTTTCATCTCACGCAAGGCTACAAAAGGTGGATCGTGTGGAACGCAGCTGTCGCAAATCATACAAAGGTGGTGGTTCCCACGATTTACGTCGGCATTGACATTGCCAAACTCACCCACGTGGCCGTGGTGGTGGATTCGGGTGGTGAAATCCTCGTTCAGCCCTTTCCTTTCCAGAATGACGCGCAGGGGCTTTCCTTGCTGCAAACACGGCTTGCAGCGTTCACCAAAGAAGAAGTTCTCATCGGTCTGGAGTCTACCGCCCATTACGCTGAAAATGTCATCTTCCATCTTTTGCGGCAGGAGTATCGGGTTGCTTTCATCAATCCGCTGCAAACCGCCGCTCTGCGTAATTCCGGCATCCGCAAAACAAAGACCGACAAGGTGGATTCCCTGCTCATCGTCAAAGCGCTTGTGCTCAACCGCTGCACCCCGCTGCGGATACGTGATACAGAAGTTTTGACTTTGCGTGGGCTGTGCAATACAAGGCAGAACCTTATCAAGCTTCGAACCCGCTGCAAAATCCAGCTCGGCTCCTTTGTCGATCAGCTGTTTCCCGAACTCAATTCCTTCTTTCGTTCGGGGCTGCACATCAATACGTCTTATCAGTTGCTTAAGCTCCATTCACGCCCAAGTGATATCGCCAAGCTGCATCTGACGTATCTGTCCAACCTGTTTCTTAAGGCTTCCCGCGGCAGGTATACAAAGCAGGATGCCATCCGGCTGAAAGAATTGGCTGCTCACTCTGTTGGCATTGACAGCCCTGTCCTTTCCTTACAGATCCAACAGACTATTGCTCAAATTGAACTGTTCAATCTGCAACTGGAACAAATCCATTCCGCTATCCGACAGAGTATGTTGCAAATCGCATCTCCCATCATGACTGTTCCGGGTATCGGCTTTATCAATGGTGCCATGATTCTGTCCGTCATTGGCGATGTTTCTCGTTTCCCGGACCCATCCAAGATCCTGGCTTACGCCGGCCTTGATCCTGCCGTTCGCCAATCCGGTAAGTTCTCCGCCTCCAACACCCGTATGTCCAAGCGTGGGTCCCCTCTGTTTCGCTATGCGCTTATCAATGCTGCGCATAACCTCGTTCTCAATAACAAGACCTTCTCAGACTACTATGCTTCCAAAGTGCTCCAGGGTAAGTCCCATTACAATGCTCTGGGCCATGTGGCGCATAAGCTCGTTCGTGTGCTTTTCACCATTCTGACTCGCAACATTGCCTTTGATCTGCCCTGATACTATCCATCTTCGGAGCCTGAGCTGCATACGCAATAGCCGGCGAAGCGTATCCTTGACAAACCGTTGCATTCAAATGCTATCCTGTTTGTCCGAGGGCGCCCCTTGGCCTGTTTGCTATCCACCTCCGTCGCCCTCGCCTTGCTCCCCTCGCATTTGAATGCTGTTTGTCAAGGACGGCGGCGCTCCTTCCCTGTTTTCAACTTTCTCCATCTTTACTACTTGACTTTCCATAGTTGGTCTCCTTATGCCCGGTACATGGGGACAGCTGTCTTGGAAATTGGCCATCGGTTTGCGATGGCGCATTTCAACGTGCTGCTCCTTCTGCTTACATCATGCGGGTTTTTTGGCCATCGCACGCTGCCTAGTATAACCTTTTTTGGCAAATCCGGCAAGACCGGCTTAAGCACGCAAAAGCGTATGGCATTCTCGGGCGTGTGCCGCGCAAATCAGCGTCATCAGATATTGCCTTATGGCTTTGAAAGCGGAATATGCCAAAGGCATTCCCTGCCAATAAGAGGGCCTGTCGTATAAACTATACGGCAGGCCCGCAAAATCTTGGGGTGTGTTTACGATTGGGGATGCGCGGCAAGGAATTCCGGAGTGGAATATTCCCACCAGATGCGGTCGGTAAGGGAAATGTGCCATTGTACGCCGCTGCTGGTGGTGTAATCCGTGACGGATACCCGCACGCGTTCGATGCCGTTAAAATTCCCGGCATGCTCGTAGTAGAAGCCAAGTGAATCGGTCAGCCAGCCGGGAGCCAGCTCCTGAAGGTATTTGCCGAACACGTAGGCATGGTTGTTGCCCATGTACAGCAGGGCATCATTGATATCAAAGCCTTCGATAACGAAGCTGACGCTGGTTATCTCCATATTGCTCCAGTTCCTGAGCTGTATGAAGGGCGTATATCCACCGCCGTCCTTGGGGATTAAGGATAGGGCGGCTACCTCCAGCGCCTCGTTGTAATCGCCGACATGCACGATGGCCTTGTCAGTATATTCGCCCTCGTCTGTAACGGCTGTGATCTCCGCGTCGCCCCAGGCTATGCCGGTGACGGTAGCCTTTATGCTGGAACCGGAGACTCTGGCTATGTTGGGGTCGTTGGAAACCCAGCGGACCTTGTTGTTGGATGCGTCAAGAGGCTCCAGAACGGCCGTAAGCGTGCCTGTGGCACCCAGGCCGACCCGTATTTCATCCTTGTTCAGCGTCATGCCGTACAGCGGCTGAATCACGTTTACGGTTGCCTTGGCGGCCTTTTTGCTGCCGTCCTGGCAGGCTACCGTAATGGTGGCCGTTCCGCGTTTATGTGCGCTGACCAGGCCGTTTTGGTCCACAGAGGCCACTTCAGGGCGGCTGCTGGTCCACAGCACTGACTTGTCGGTGGTGTAATCAGGGCTGATTACGTAGCTAAGCTGGGCGGTTTCCTGAACAAGAATGTTCAGCTTCGATTCGCTCAGCTCGATTTTTTGCGCTGGCTGCACCACGGTGAAATTGCTGCTTGCAAAGACATCAGGGAAATCCTTTGCCGCGGCGGTGATGGTCACCTGGCCCGGATAAAGGGGTGTAACGGTGCCGTTTTTGCTGACGGTGGCAATGAATTCGTTGCTGGAGGTCCATACAAGCGTTTTGTCGCTGGTATTGTTGGGGGAAACCGTTGCGGATATTTTCTTGTTTGTACCTACGCTCAATTGGGCCGGGGGCGCTTTGAAGGCAACACCCAAAGGCTGCTGCAGCACGTTTATGGTTTTGGATACCTTTGCACCGCTGCCGTCGGCGGCCTTGGCGGTGATGGTGGCCTTGCCCTTGGCAACGCCCGTTACCACGCCCTGCTCATCTACCGTAGCATACTTCGCGGCGCTGCTCGAAAAGGCGGCCGCCTGTATGGACGCATCGGCAGGCATGTACCCCACCGTAAGCGGCAGCGTTTGGCCCACGTACAAAGAAGCGCCGCCCGCGTCCAGCGTCATTTTCGATACGGGCAGGATAACGGTTACCTGGCAGGCGGCGGTAATTTCCGGGTTGCTTTGGCTGGTGGCTGTAATGACGCAGGCACCTGCGGAAACACCTTTAATGTTGCCCTTTTTATCGACGGTGGCAATGCTGTCGTTGCTGGAAGCATATGTCACATCCTTGCTGGTGGCGGAGGAAGGGGAGACGGTGGCCTTTAAGGATGTCCGCTTGCCCACGGCCAGCCTGGCTTCCGTTTTGTTCAGTTCAAGCTGCGTTACGGCCCGGTTCACATGAACGGTGACAGTGGCCTTCAGCTTCTTCCCCTCAGGCGTAACGCCGCTGGCGGTTATGGTGGCTTTCCCCTTGGCTACGGCGGTCACCACGCCCGCCGCGTCCACCGTGGCAGCCTTTTGATTGCTGCTGGCATAGGTCAAATAAGCTTTGCCGGATGTGATGGGCGTGATGGTCATAGGCAGGCTGAGTGTCTGCCCTTCGAATACGGACTCGGTTTTGTTGACGAATGCAATGCTTGCGGGAGCGGTGGGTATTTTACCCTGCGCCACATCCACGGCCGCCACGTTGGATAGTACCGTGACCGGATCACTGCCGTACAATGCTTCGAGCTGGACTCTGTAGGAGCTGCCCGGTGCGAGCGTCAGGCCGGTGAGCACGATGGCGCCGTTGGCATCAAGAGGCAGTGTTACCTGTACCTTTTGCGCGCCTGCTGCATGGGTAAGATCGGTTTCTTCCTGTGCGCCCTGCGCTTGCGCAACATAAACAACGGAAAGGCCGCTGGGCTCCTCCGATTCATTTCGCACAAGACCGGAGGCGGTGAGCACAAAGCCGTCCTCATACCCGGCCGCAAAAGAGAAGGCCAGCTCGCCTTGGGCAGCCGCCAATGCCGGGAAGCAGGATGCGGCAAGAATCAGAAACACCGTCAACAGGGCCAGTGATCTTTGCTTCATGGGATGCAAACCTCCTTGTTTTCTTGTCGGGCGAGACCGATTTTTCTCATTCATCTTCACAGGAACAAACGTACCAGAAACAGGAATTCCTGCAATAGGGCGAACTTTCGTGTTGAATGCATCAACGGTTGACAGACCCCAAAATGCGTGTGATGGCGGCCAGGCTCTTGTTCAGCTCCTTCAAGTCGGAAGCGGACAGGCTGTCTGCCCAATGGGTCACCAGGTCCAGCATCGTGGTGCGGATCGCCGTCAGCTTTTCCGCTCCCTCCGGACGGATAACGATATTCACTACCCGGCGGTCCTGGGCATCCCTCTGCCGCTCCGCCAGGCGCGCCTCCGTCAGCCTGTCCACCAGAGGCGTTATGTTGGGCTTGGCAATGCCCAGCCGGCGCGATATTTCGCTGACGGACATGGAGCCGTTGTCATTGAGCATGGCCAATACCTGCACATGGGAAAGCGGAATATTGTACTCCCGTTGAATTACATCCATATGCAACAGTCGCTTGCGGAAAATAGGAAGTGCGGCAAAAAGATTCTGGGCAATGCTGTCGGTAAGACCGGCGTTTGCTGTCCGTGCTCTGGGCATAACATGTCCTCCCTGGTTTATCATGGTTTCATTTGTATGGATGCCGAATGTATGCATATTGTTAAATATGCGATAATCGGTAATAATTATATACCCTTTCATAATCGAAAGCAATGGGGAAGCGGCTGCAAGCGTGCATATCGCCGGAATAAATGGAGAATTATTCAAGAAAATATGGAATGGGCTGTTTGCGCAAGGGTAAATGCAGGGAAAATCGGTTGTTCAACGTTACATAAACAGCGGCAAATCCGTATGCCCCATTTGCATCTTTCTGGCAAATAGGGTAGAATGAAAAGGATGAAATTCGAAAGTGGCGGTGAATCAGCAACGTGTTTGAAGATTTGCTGGGTAAAATCCTTCCCAATCTGGTGGATGCGCTTGTTTATGTGGTCATCGCCGGTGTGACCTTGACAGGTGTCGTCAAATGCCTTTTGCCTGTCTTGAAAAGCACGAGGATGCTCAACAGAGGCATCCGCCGGCTGGAGATGGGGAATGGCGACAAGCAGCCTGCCTGGCAGGAGGAGCGCTTTCTGGGCAAAGCATTGCAGCCCGCATGGCAGCGTTTTTTGCTCAACGCCGAGCAGCTGGATGCCCGTGGGCTTCCCTGCAATGTGGAAGACTACATTAACGATGAAACAACGGTTCACAATCCCGGCCATTCCCAATTGGCGGAAATGATTCCTAGCTTGCTTACGTCCCTGGGTATTCTGGGCACCTTTATGGGCCTGATGCGGGGCCTTTCCGGGCTGGATATGACGAACGCCGCAAAAATCATGGAGGGTATTCCCGGCCTGATCAACGGCATGTCCTATGCTTTTGCCACTTCCGTGGCGGGCATTGCGTGCTCGCTTGCCTTCAATATAGCGCACCGTATAGCTATCGGCGGCGCATACAAGGCGCTGGACGATTTTAGCGAGACATTTTCTCTGCTTGCCATGCAAAGGCCGCTGGACAGCGACGTGCAGCTTATACTGCAGGGCCAGGACAGAAATGTGCTGCTTAACAGAACGGTGGACGAAATGGGCGGCAGGCTGGCCGGCAGCATGGAAATGGCCATTGGCCGCGCGATGCAGCCTGTAACCATGGC
>JAEWNM010000340.1 GCA_023392755.1 Bacillota bacterium | reverse complement strand
GGGGCGTAACGTTTCTCTCTGCGGATACAATATATCAAAAGCTCAATAATGTCAAGTGCATTTTGGAAGAATTACGATCATAGTCAAACATTTCACAAGATCACCTTTTGTCAAATGAATGTAAAACACGAAGAATCGTTTCGCTCGTGTTATCATATGTACCATATTCTTTTGATATGCGATACAGTTTGAGTGTACCCAAAGATCATTGCGGATACAAAAAAGTACTCCTTCCTGCTTACACAGAAAGGAGCACTTGGCTTTATCCTTATTTCACAACACCTTTTTTGAGTATCACATTGGCATAAAGTGCCGCTTCGCCAGTAGCAATGCAGGCATAGCACTTTTTACCTTGTTCGTAAAAGTCATATTTGTTGATGGTTTGCTCCCGAAGGCCATCCTTCTCGTACTTTGCGCCGATTTCCCTGTATACCGGCCATATTTCCGGCTTATAGGGGTCCTCTGGCAGCACGGCCATAAAGGTCACCGGATGCTCCACGTACGGGTCCAGCGGGAAAAAACGCAGCATCGCATCAAGGATTTCCGGTATGCCATGGCCATCCATGCGCACACAGCGCTCCGGGCAGCCGAATTTGGGGTAATTGCCGTCACAGATCAGCAGTTCATCCCCGTGCCCCATCTCCATCAATATCTTCATCAAATCCGGGGGCATGATGGGCGGTATTCCCTTGAGCATATCAATCCCTCATTTCGTGATGGTGCCGTCTTCATCCCACAGGTCGTGCCAGTCGCCGGCGCCTTCCCACAGGAACACCTGGCCCTTGATCAGCCGGCAATTCCTGTCGATGGAGGCGAGCACCGCCATTTCCTCATCCGTCAGCGGGTCTTCGGTGGTGCATTTCAGGTTGGAAACATACTCGTCTTCGTGGATAGAGAAAGGGATGGGAATCTGCCCGCGCTGCACCGCCCACTTCAGGCAAATCACGGCTGGATGGACGTTATGCTTCCTGGCGATTTCCGTAAGCTCCGGCACCTGGATATCGGCGACGTCATCGGGCGTGGTATCCCGGTCGGGGCGGGTGGGGCTGCCGATGGGGCAGAAGCCCACGGGTTGGATGCCCTGAGATAGTGCGTAATCGTACAGTTCCGGCTGCTGGAAGCAGGGATGCAGTTCCATTTCGATGACGGTGGGCTTAACCCGGCACAGGGGCAGCACGGCCTTTAATTTGGGAATGGTCATGTTGCTCATGCCCAGGTTGCGGGCCAGGCCCATGTCGTACAGGCGCTCCAATTGACGCCAGGTGGACATGAATTCTTCTGCGGAGAAGGGCTTGCTGTCGGGATTGCGGCTGTCGCCGTCGCAAAAGGGCGCATGATAGTTGGGGAAGGGCCAGTGGACGAAGAACGCGTCGATGTAATCCAATTGAAGATCACGCAGTGTTTTGGCCAGGGAGAGCAGCACATTTCCCTTGCCGTGCATGTCGTTCCATACCTTGGAGGTGATGAACAGCTCTTCCCGCTTGACAACACCCTCTTCAAAAGCCTTTGCAAATACCTTGCCGATCAGGTCTTCATTGCCATAGATGGCGGCGCAGTCAAACAAGCGGTATCCGCAGCGAATGGCGCCGCCAACGGCATTAGAAACCTGTTCGGGTGTGAAACGGTCGCTGCCGAATGTGCCCATGCCTATGCACGGAATCATTTCGCCTGTCGCCAGTTTGCGTTTGGGTACCAGATTGGGATCAATGAATGCTGCCATGATGATCCTTCCTTCATACATCAATTTTTTGAATAATAACCTTGTTCAGCAGGCCTTTTAAATCATCGGCGTCATAGCTGCCGGTACCCATGGACAGGGCATTGGCGGCAGAAACAGCCACCGCGTACGCAAGCGATTCCTCAGCGCACCATCCACGCGCAAAGCCAATCGCAAAGCCTCCAATCATGCTGTCGCCGCAGCCTACTGTATTGACAGGGGCTATGTGCGGCGGCTTACCATGAAAAACGCCCTCCTTACATACCATCACCGCTCCGTCGGCACCCAGTGAGATCACCACGTGCGCGATTCCGCCGATGTGAAGTTCCCAGGCTGCCGCAATTACTTCTGCCCGCGAAGTGATATCCTTGCAAAGAAGCTGCTTTAACTCGTCGGTATTGGGTTTGATCAGCGCCGGCCCGGCCGCGGCTGCCTTGCGCAGCCCTTCGCCGCTGGTATCCAGCAAAACGGGTATGCCAGTCTCCTTGCAAAGGTCAATCAGCCCGGCATAAAAATCCTTGGGGACGCCACCTGGCATGCTGCCGGAGATGGTGACCACATTGGCATTTGAAAGCTCGCGCCGAAAATCCTGCGAAAAGAGCTCTATCTCATCCTCACTGACAGGCGCGCCTGGCTCTAGATACTCGGTACTGCGTTTTTTGCTGTCATCCCAGCCGTTGATACAGCACCTGGTTTCTGCCCGCACATGCGTAAAGGCTTTTTTGATGTTGGGCTGTGTAATGAGCGATTCAAAAAGCTGACCGCTATATCCGCCCACAAAACCCATGACCGTTACTTGTTCGCCGCCCATCGCCGCAATGCGGGCGACATTCATGCCTTTTCCGCCGGCGGTATTATTCACCTTGCCGACGCGCATGACGGTATAGGGCTCAAAGCGGTCCAGCATATAGAACTTGTCAATGGCTGTATTCAGTGTTACGGTCAGAATCATGGCGTTTTCCTCAGCCGCTAACCAGCATGATTTTGCCGTGAACCTGGGATGGGTCTTTATACAGCGCGAACGCCTCTGCTGCGCGGCTTAAGGGATAGGTACGGTAGATGAAGCCGGGATCAAACTTCAATTTGCCGGTTTGAAAATAGTGGGCGGTCCATTCCCACTCACGGCCAGGGAAGGGAGCGGAGTAACTCATCCAGCTGCCGGTCAAATGAAACTCCTTGCGGTTCATGTTTTCCCATTGCTTGGGCGTAAAGGTCAAATCCGTGTGCGGTGTGCCGATAAAGCAGACGCCGGCTTTGTTGGCGGCCAGATCAAAGGCCATGCGCATGGTGATGGGGTTGCCAGCTGTTTCAAACACATTTTGGTACCCCTGTCCGTTTGTCAGGGCCAGTGCTTTCGCCATAAACCCATCTTCACGTGTGTTGACTGCCTCATCAGCCCCCATACGCTTTGCCAGCGCCAGACGTCCATCGTCGATATCAAACGCCACAATTTTCTTGGCCCCGAAAATTTTGGCCCATTGCAGGGTGAATATGCCGATGGTGCCGCAGCCTAAAATGGCTACTGTTCCGCCGCCCCTGTAATCCGCCTGTAAAAGACCATGAATCGCCACCGTAGAAGGCTCAAACATGGCAGCTTGCTCATAGGGGATGGAAGGGTCGTACTTCACCGCATTTTGAGATGGTATCACCACATACTCCGCAAAGCTGCCCTGCTGACGGCTGCCGATAAAGCTGTAATGCTTGCACAGCGCAAAATTCCCCTGCTGGCAGTCTCCGCATTGCATGCAGGGCACCAGCGGCGCTCCGCTGACCGTATCGCCGGCGGCAAGGCCCTTAACGCCTTCGCCCACTTCCACCACATCGCCGCTGAACTCATGGCCCAGAACCACGGGGTAAAAGTGCGCGCCGTTATGAAGGACACGGGGCACGTCGCTGCCGCAGATGCCTGTGGCACGAATTCTGATTTTGACCATACCGGGCTTTACAACCGTCGTTTCCCAGTCGTCATAGCGTATATCCTCATTGCCGTACAGCACCGCAGCTTTCATACAAGGCCCCTTCTTTCTATCATGATTGCATCATATGCTTTAGGCTTTCGTACAAAGCCCGGTACTTTTGATACCCTTCGTCGTAGACTTCTTTGCGCACCATGTCCGGCTCATGTGTACGCCGGACGGCAATGGTCTTTTTTACAGCGTCCTGAAATCCGGCATAGACCCCCGTTCCGACCCCGGCCAATATCGCGGCTCCCAGTGTTGTCGCCGTATCACTTGCCGGAACCTCGATGCCCTTATCCGTCACATCCGCCTTGATCTGTGTCCACACCTGACTGTTTGCGCTGCCGCCCATGGCCCGCATGGTTTTGACCTGGGCTCCCGCCTGAGATGCGGCCTCCAGATTGTGCCGCAAGGCATAAGCCACGCCTTCCATGCAAGCTCGTATCATGTGGGCATGAGACTTGGTATAATCCAGGCCAAAGAATACGCCGCATGCGTTGGGGTTCCAGATGGGGCTGCGCTCGCCGGCCATATAGGGCAGGAAGAGAACCCCCTCGCTTCCGGCGGGCACGCTGGATGCAAGATTGCTCATTTCCTCAAAGCTGAGGTCAGGACATACGGTTTCCCGCAGCCATTTCAGCGCCCCGCCGCCGCCGGTGGTGCCCCCCTGCAACAGCCAGCGCCCCGGAACAACATGCTGGCCCAGAATCAGCCGCATATCAGCCGCATAAGTATCCACGCAAATGCTCATGCCGCCGGCCTGACCGCCCTGCTCCTGGGTTTGGCC
>JAEWNM010000083.1 GCA_023392755.1 Bacillota bacterium | reverse complement strand
GAATATGCTACCTGCCTTCGCTGACATGGGACAGCGCCACGTCCAGCATTTCGCCCACGTGGTCGTCGTCCAGCGCGTAATACACAATTTTTCCGCTGCGGCGCGATTTGACGCAGTGCACATTCTTCAGCGTGCGCAGCTGATGACTGACGGCGCTTTGGGACATGCACAGAACAGCGCTCAAATCAAACACGCAAAGCTCCCGTTCTTTGAGCGCCAGCAATATTTGCAGCCTGGTGGCGTCGGCCATGGCGGAAAGTATGTCCAGCATGGCGCGCCGGGCCTCCTCGCCAGGCATGCTGTCCAGCGCCATTTTCACATCCTCGGGATGGATAATATTGGCGCCGCAGGCCTCCTGATGCCGCTGTGCCATACCGCGTCACGCTCCTTCCCCGCCGCCTTGTCATCCGGCCGATGACGGGCGGCTTTTCCCTGGTGCCGGGCTACCTATATTGTACCCACGAATTGGCAGATGCGTCAAGAAAAATCAGGGTATGTTTTCAATAATGCATAAGATACGGCGATTATAGCACGGCGGGAATGTGAAAGCGCCGTCCGCCCGCCAGGCTGCGCACGGGTTCGCCGGGCGGCGCTGGCCGCTTTACGCGGGCAAGGCTTGACGGGCGAAAAAAGGTTCAAGCATTGCTAACCTTTCGGGGTGCGTTATCCGTATAATAGATGAAGGCAGGCCAGCGCGCGGCAGCCTTTGAAAATGCATTTGATCCCGGTGACGGAGGCTTCATGATATCCGGTGAACAGTTCACAAACGAGGTGACAGCTCTTTCCCCCACGCTGTTTCGGCTGTGCATGAGCATACTGCGCTCGGAGCAGGACGCCCAGGATGCCGCTCAGCAGGGCCTTTTAAAAGCATGGGCGGCCAGGGACAGCGCAAGGCCCGAAACCTTCCGGCCATGGCTGACCCGCATCGTCATCAATGAGTGCCGCAACATACAAAGGCACCGGCAGCGGGTGATCCCGGTGGAGGCCGCGCAAACGGCGGGCAAAGCATACATACCGGAGGATTCCGAGCTCAAGGCAGCCGTCGACGCCTTGCCGGAGAAGCTGCGCACGCCGCTTTTGCTGTACTACATGGAAAACTACCTGGAACGGGAGATTGCCGCGGCGCTGCACATATCGGTGGTGGCAGTCAAGAACCGCTTGTTCCGCGCGCGCAAAAAACTGAAGGCGGCCCTTAACGGCAAGGAGGCAAGCGCAAGATGCGAGAACCAGATTTGACCAAACAGGCGTGGAAGGCGCTTTATCCCCCTATGACCGGCGCGTTTGACAAAACGGTGCAAAGCACACTCTATAACCTTACCAACGGAAGGGAGCAGACTACAGTGAGAAAAAAAATGTCCGCCGCATTGATTTTTGCGGTGATACTGGTCATTGTATCCTTAAGCGCGGCCATTGCGCTTACGCAGTCGGATTTGCTTGGGCATATGTTTGGCGGCAGCGTCAGGGTGCCAAAAGGGCTGGAGGAAATCGTAAGCCAGCCGGAAGCAACGGTAACAACCGACGACGTCGCGGTAACGCTGAACGAATACCTGTATGACGGGGAGAAGCTGCACCTGAACTGGACCGTATCCAACACGGCGGGACGGCAGATAATGGTCACCATGTCCAACTTCACAATCAACGGGCAGTATGTACAGCAGGAAGACTGGACATCGTTTCAATCGGATGACCATACCTCGGCCTGCGTACTGGGCGGCGAGGTGGATGGTGTGACCATGCCCGTGTGCATAAACAACTTCAGCACCTATATCAACTTGCAGAATGAAGTATCCCCCTTAATACGCGGGGAAACGGTTTGCATCAGCAGCGAGCTGTATATTTGGGAACTGCTGAACCCGCCTGTTCTGTTCGATTACGGCAGCTATACATCCCATACGGACTTTAAGAACGTGGCGGTGCCGCCCGGCCTGCCCGTAGAGCGCAACGGGGCCGGCTATCTGACATGGTTTGTGGCTGATGGAAATTCGAGTCAAGTGTACATGGCAGAGGATTACAGGCGGGCGTACGAAGCCTTTGGCTGGGCCAGGCTTGCGAAGAAGGAGCAGGTGAACTTCACCGTTGCGCTTCATCCCAAAAGCATCAGGCAGGTGCAGCCTGCCCAAACAACCTTTGAAACGGATGATTTTACGCTGGTCATCACCCGCATGGCGTATATGCAGACAGGCGGCACGCTGGAATTGAAGGTGTATCCCAAGACCCCTGACAAGGGGCCGGGCGATACAAGCAGGTACAACCGTGCCCTGACGGTGCTCAACGCGGACAGCATGGAGTTTCTAAGCGGCGGCTCAAGCTATACCTACGGTTCCGATCAGGATTTTGTGGACTATCAAATCACACTGGAACCGGTGCCGGGCGAAATGCCCCAAGCCATATCGATTGTGCCGTCGGTGGCAAAGGAAGCATTCGACCATGAGGCTGCGCACGATGCTAAGACCGACAGATGGTATACGTATACCCTTGAAGACGCCGTGCGGGTGGAGCTTGAATGAATGGCCGCAAAAGGCATAGCCTTTGGAAGTAGCAGCGAGGGAAAAGCTCAACAAAGTGGCAACAGCCACTTCGTTGATACACTCAGGCTGCTGCGCCGAACAGGATATCCGGCACAGCAGCCTTTTTGGCGGGATACCGCGCTTTAAAAATGCGCCGCATCCGTTGGGTTGTTCAAAACACCGAAGGCCACCAATAAGGCCAGCACGGCGTCCACCAGGTGCTGCACAGGTTCCTGGGTGACGCCGATCACTTCATACAGGCCCAGGTTGCCAACCAGCGTCAAAAGGGTCGCCAGGATTGAGGCCCAAACCACCTTGGATTTCCATCTGCTCTGCGTCATGAAAATGCTCCTTTCGTCTGTACAAAAATGTGTGCTGCCGCAAAACTGCCATGGGGAATTTGCCGCCATATTCATCCTATTCCCAGGCGGGGAAAACGGTTTTTACCATCGGGGTTTCGAATTCGGCCCAATGGCTATCCGTTTGCCTTTTTGAAACCTTTGCCTGCCTACCCGCCGGGCGGGTGACCCAGCAAATGCTCGTCGATGCGCTTGTGGGCCTGCTTGGCGCTCTCCTCGCACCGGGCGACACGGGCGTTCAACTCGCCCATGTTCTGGTTCATGGCCTTTTGGTCGATAACCATTTCATCGATGCGGTTTTTGATATAGCCCAGGTCGCTTTTCACCTGGGCGTCGGCGGATATGTCCTGCCGCCTGTTTCGGCTTATGGCGACCAGCAGCGACAGCGCGGCCAGCAGTGCCATCAAAAGGGCGGTGCCCTCGGCAAACGTCACGCGCTCACCCCCCCATCAGGCAGTATCTGCGCGCCGGGGTAGAGGGCGGCCACCTCCCCGGCGCGGTCGGCGGTCAGGCCCGGGATCAGTACGCTCCATGCTCCCTCCCCCGCCTCCCCTTCCTCCGCCCCGGCGGTCAAAAGGGCCGGCCAGGTGGTTTCCCCCGCGATGCCGTCGGCCGCAAGCCCTCGCGCCGTTTGGAAGGCTGTAAGCGCCGCCAGCGTTTCGGCGCCGAAAATGCCGTCGGCCCCGTATTTGGGCAGCGCGAAGCCCGCCGCCATGAGCAGCGTTTGCAGCTGCCTGACCGCATCGCCCCTGGCCCCCTTTTTCAGCACAGGGGGCGGAGGATCGGAAACCTCCCCGCCAATGTCCTTCAATCGCGCCCAGTGGGTAAAGGCGCAGTCGGCAATCCTCCGCCTGACCACCCTATAGGCGTGGCCCCTGGCCTCCACCTCATACCCATCCCCCACGGCGACCGCCACATGCTTCATGCGCCCGGTGGTTTTGTCCATCACAAAGAGGAAGACGGCTGTTTCATTAGGAAGCGTGTCAATGGTTCCCTTTTGAACCCAGCAAGCCATGTTCCACTGGCTGTTGGCCCCGGAAACAAAGCTGTAGCCGGCATCCCTGGCCGCCCGGCGCGCAAGCTGGGCGCAGTCGTAGCATATTTTGCCCAGCCAGTATTTGCGCCCGTAGTAGAAAATCTTGTCGGCATAGCTTGGGTATTGCCTGGCCTGGGCCGCTAGGCGCGCCTCGGTGCACACCCAGCCCGTAGCCCCGTAAATATAGCCGCTGCCTACACGGCTTAGCGCCGCCGCCGCAATGGCGTTCCGCTTGTCCATGGTATCCCTCCTCCCCACCATTATACACGAACGTACATTCGCATCCGTGCCGTTTTGTGCATGCCGGTGAGGCGGAAGGGGGCTTTTTTTGTGTGCTTTTCAAGGCGACGATGGCGTAAAGGAAGCGGTTTACATTGGGTGGGCCGCGTGATACAATGGCCGTGTACTTCCATGAGATGCCAAAAAAAGAAAAGGGTGTGGCAGCATGAAAATCTCACGGCGCGCGGCGCTTTGCGCCATTTTGCTCGCGCTGGTCTGCGCGTTTCCCCAAGCGCTGTCCGAGGACTTTGAAGGCCGGTACAACGACGCCATCGCCGCGCTGAACCGTGGGGAAACAAAGGCGGCGGCGGATATGTTCGCCGGCCTTGGCGGGTATCTGGAGGCGGGCAAATACGCCATGTACTGCAACGCGCTTTTGATGGCCGAGAACGGCCTGTACGACCTGGCCGCCCAAAGCCTTTTTACGCTGGACGATTTTCTGGATTGCAGCGTGCGGGCCGTATATTACACGGCCAGGGACCATGAAATGAAGGGTGAAGCCCATGAGGCCGCGGAGCTGTATCAAACCATTGCCGCCTTCCAGGACAGCCTGGACAGGCTGATGAACCTTTCAGGCGCGCTGGCCACCCCGGAGCCGGCGCTGCCTGCGCAGCCGGTCTTTGCGCCTACCGCCACGCCGGTCGCGCCCGGCGTTCGCCTTGGCGCAAACTATCTGGAGGAAAACAGGGAGGGCGCGCTCATCGGCATGGTGCGCGTAAACGACGCATCCGCCACCACCACCACCCACATCAGGGAGGGGGACAGCGTCACCTACAAATCCATTCTCAACGGTCACGCGGGCGATATGTTCAGGTGTGTGGGCCTTACGCTCAACGGCTGGTACAGGATACTGCTCAAGGACGGCCGCGCCGCCTACGTATCCTACAAGTACACCACCCTTGACAAAACCGCCCACGTGAAGCCTGACGTCCCCAACCCCCTGCCGATTATGAGCGTGCGCGCGACCAGCGAACGGGAGCGGTCGAAAAACCCCGACGGCGCGGGCAACTATTACTACTACTTTGCCCAGAACATGCTGGACGGCGACCTGACCACCGCCTGGACGCCCGGCCACACGACCATGGACGCGGGCAACGGCATTGGCGAGCATGCCGATTTTGAGTTCCGCACCCCCGTGCAGCTGGAGGGCATACAGCTGCTAAACGGCTATCAAAGGATAAAAGAAGCCTTTTTCCAAAACAGCCGTCCGCGGCAGATTGAGGTCAGCTTCCGCCGGGGCGGCCGTACGGATTTTGACAGCCCCATTGTTTTTGAATTGTACGACAACCTGGTGGGCTGGCAGTATTTGACCTTCACGGCTGAAACGAATGTGGCCGCTTTCCGCATCAAGGTGCTGGATGTTTTCCCCGGCACCAAGTTTGACTATGACCTGGGCATTACGGAGGTGCGCGCTTCAGGCCTTGAGTAGCGGCCAAAGCCCGATAGGCCCATACCTTTCGCGCCGTTATCACCCCGCGGCCAGCTTGCGCATCAAAATCCCCTTCAGCCCAAGCAGCCACGCCGCCGAGACCACAAGCCCCGCCGCAAGGTGCCATCCGTTTTGCCCGGCGGCAAACTTGGCTAACCAGAAGGAGGGCAGCGGGGCAAAGAAAAACTGAATACTTTCGGAAAAAACAAAGGGCACGGGCAGGCCCAGCAATATAAGCCCCGCCGCCTTGGCGATAGCCATGCCCTCCACCCGGTTGCCGGAGAATGCGAACAGCATCAGTGCAATATTCAGACATATCAGCGTGGAAAGAAAGCATACGGCCGCCGCATAAAGCAGGCGCCAGGGCGTGAGGGAAAAGCCCGTCACAAGCGCCAGCGAAGCCATAAAGGCCATGGCGGCGGGCAGGATCAGGCGCGAGAGCAGATAGCCGGCTTTGCCGATGGGCGTGACGGCAAAGTATCCGGCCATGTGCTCATCGAATTCCGTTAAGAGCACCATGGCGGAGGCAAAGCAGAACATGTAGGGCGTTATCATGGACAGAAACAAATCGATCAGCAGGTAATAGGGCGCAATGATCTGCGGCATATGAAAATAGGCGCAAAGAAACTGTTCCAGCGCAGGGATGAGAAAGCGGAAGAAGCAGGCCGCCAGCAGCGGGCCTATGCAGGCCGCCAGCAGCATGCCATCCCTTGCCACCTGCCGCAAAAGCATTTTGAAGGACAGAAACATGACTTTCATTTGCCTGCGCCTCCCGTTTTTACAAACATACGGCCGGCGGCCTTTACCGCCAGGCAGAAGAAGCCGGCCGTCCACAAAAGCAGCACAAAAAACGCCGGTATGGCGTGATCCGCCCCCGAGAGCAGGATAATGGCGCACACGCCGGGATGCGCAAGCAGCGCGGCCGGCGAAAAGCCCAGCATATAGGCCGCGGCGGGCAGCATAATGACCAGCTCCGCCGGGATGGTGCTCAGCAGAAAACCGTTCAGCGTTGCGGCGCGGGCGGCCAGCAGCATGCCCACGGCGGAAAACAGCAGGGAAGACAGGAAAACGCCGGCCAGCAGCGAAAGCAGGGGCAGCCCGCCGCCCATGAACAGAAAAATGGCAAACGCCGCGCCGGTGGAAATAACGGACAGGGACAAAAGCTTTGACAGCACATACGCCCGGGCGGTGATGGGGGCGACGGCCAGGCTGCACACCACCCGCTGGCTCTGTTCAAATAGCACCATGGCCCCCAGAAAGAAAAGGCCCATGGCCGCCGGGTCGGAAAAAATCATGAGGATGGCCGCCGTCCGACGGATGTCCTGGGGCAAAAGAAGCAGCACGCCAATATACAGGGCGCTGAGCAGCAGATACAGGCCGCAAAAGCCATACTTCACCTGCAGGCGGAAATCCCCCTTCACAAGGGGCAAAACGCTCATACAAGCTCCCTCCCCGTAAGGTCGGCAAACAGGTCGTTGAGCGTAGGCTCGCTGCTGTGAATGGAGGTAAGGCGGTTTTCCCCCATCAGGCGCGAAAGAAGCGCGTCGCCGCCCGTCTGGCCAAGGGGCGCTTCCCCCGTGCGCTCCCGCCCGTTTTCGTTCCACGTATAGCGGACCTTTGCCGCCCCCTTTTGCATGATGAGGCGGTGGGGCGTATCCAGCGCCCGAAGGCCGCCGTCCACAATGAAGGCCACGCGGTCGCACAGTTCCGTAGCGTCGTACATGTTGTGGGTGGTTAAAAGAATGGTCTTCCCCCGCGCCTTTTGCTCAAGTATGATATCCTTCATCTGGCGGGCGTTTTTCGGGTCGAGCCCGGAGGTGGGCTCATCCAAAAACAGATACCCAGGGTTGTGCAAAAGCGCCTTGATAAAGTTGAGCCTGGACTTCATGCCCTTGGAGAATTCGGACACCTTTTTATCGGCGTCATCCAAAAGGCCCACGCTTTTCAAGTGCCCGTCGATGTTGGTTTGCTTTTTGTACAGCGAGGCGAAGAAGCGCAGGTTTTCCCTGGCGGTAAGCTTTTCGTAAAGGCTTGGAAACTCGAAATCCACACCGATATTTTCATAAAAGCCACGGTCCCGCCGCTTTACCTCCAGCCCGTCCACCGTTACGCTGCCCCGGTAGGCGGTGATAAGGCCCGTAAGAATTTTTTGAACCGTGCTTTTGCCGGCCCCGGACGGGCCCAGAAAGCCGAATATCTCCCCGTCGTACACCTCAAAGCCCATGTTTTGTATGAAGGGACTGGCCGAATAGGAGAAACACAAATCATTGACCTTGATCATGGTCCTCTGCCTTTCGTTCAAACATTTGCACAACCGTGCCGCGCAATAAAATGTACAGTGCCTTTTCAAACACATCCTCCCCCACCTCCCGCTTGTGGAGCATGGACAGGAAAATGGCCCGGAGCGCGGCGCTGAAACAGGGTACCCGCTCCGCCGATATGTTGGGAACAAGCCGCACCAACTGTTCCACCTGCAAATCGTCGGTGTGGACGTGGGCCTTTATGATTTCAGGGGAAAGCTTTTGCATGAGCAGCTCGATTTCCCCGTTCATCATCAGGGGATACAGGAAGGAGGCTTCCACTTTCCTGTACAGCCCGAAAATGACGTCGGTCATCGTGTCAGGCGTTACGGCCTGGGCAAGGCTTTGCAGCCTTTCCATCAGCATGCCTTGAATCTCCTCATGAAAAGCCAGCAGTACATCGTAAAAAAGCAGCTCCTTCGATTCGTAAAACAGGTAGAACGTGCCCTTGGGGATGCGCACCCGCCGTACCAGCTCATCCACCGTGGTCTTGCGGACGCCGTACTTGAAAAGGCAGGCTTCCGCCTCCTCCATCAGCCTTTTTTGGATATGGGCCCTTTCCGCCTCCGACAGTGCCTTGGGCATTTGCTGTACCCCCGTTCTTTGCATTTGACTGTTTTTGCTTTTTCAGTCAAATTGTATTACGGGCGGTTTGGTCTGTCAAGGGGCAAGTGTGCACCGTGCCGCACCGCTTTTCAAGCCGCGGCCAAAATGG
>JAEWNM010000041.1 GCA_023392755.1 Bacillota bacterium | reverse complement strand
CTCCGCAACCTCAATCGGCGCGGCTTACAGCCGCTTGTTTCGGTTGATTCGTTCGGTTCGCCCTTTGCTGCCACTGGCAGCGCTCACCTCACTCACCGCACATGTCGCTGGTTTGCGATCTAGAATCAGAGGGCTTCGGCCCTCCGATACCTCCCTGGGTTTTTTGATAGTCCGAGGTTGGCGGGGAGCCAGCCATAGACTTTGCGAAAGAGCCGGATTTTGGATTGGGGCACGGGAATGCACCGGCGCATAAAAACAGGCACTTCGGGACGCAAAATCCCAAAGTGCCTATTGGTCCGCGATTGATATGCAGTGGGCTAAAGCATTTATGCTTTGCCGCTGCAGCCCAGAACGTTCACGATTTTGTGGCGTACCATTTCGCGAAGCGCGGTGCGGGCATCGGTCAGATACTGGCGGGGATCGAAGTGGTCGGGGTGCTCTGCAAAGTGCTTGCGGAGCACTGCGGTAAAGGCCAGGCGCAGGTCGCTGTCTATGTTGATTTTGCAAACCGCCATCTGTGCGGCCTGGCGAAGCATGGTTTCGGGCACACCCTGGGCGCCGGGCATATCACCGCCGAATTTGTTGATCATTTCCACATGCTCGGGGATGACGGAGGAGGCGCCGTGGAGCACGATGGGGAAGCCGGGCAGCTTTTGCGCCACCTTTTCCAGTATGTCAAAGCGCAGGCGGGGCTCGCCCTTAAACTTGAATGCGCCGTGGCTGGTGCCGATGGCGATGGCGAGGCTGTCAACGCCGGTGCGGGAAACGAATTCCTCCACCTCGGCGGGATCGGTGTAGCGGGCGTCATCGTCGCTTACGGCAACGGCGTCCTCCACACCGGCCAGGCGGCCAAGCTCGCCCTCCACCGTTACGTTGCGGTCATGAGCATATTCCACTACTTTTTTCGTGACGGCGATATTTTCTTCAAAGGTGAGGTGGCTGCCGTCGATCATAACGCTGGTGAAACCGCCGTCGATGCAGCTTTTGCAGGTTTCAAAGTCGGGGCCGTGATCCAGATGCACAACCAGCGGCAGGTCGGTATCCAAAAGGGCGGCCTCGATCATTTTCATCAGATAGACATGCTTGGCATATTTGCGGGCGCCGGCAGAAACCTGCAGGATCAGGGGCGCGTTTTCCATTTTTCCGCCCTCGGTAATTCCCTGTATGATTTCCATATTGTTGACGTTAAAGGCGCCAATGGCATAGCCGCCCGCGTACGCCTTTTGAAATAATTCCTTTGTGTTGACAAGTGGCATGTACAAACCCTCCTTGCGTCATTTCAGCTTATTATAGCAGAGGTTTTCTTTTTTGAACAGCTTTCAGTCCGCATTTGTCAAAAATCTGACAAAGCGTGCGGTATGTAAAACCAGGCCGCGCTGCTTGCGCCCGGAAGGAAAAGGATGGTATAATCAAACTGGAAACATAGGTTAAAGGAGACTGCCCCATGTTATTCTGGAAAAGGCTGTTTGCCGGGCTTGCGGCAATGGTGTTGCTTATAGGCGTCCTGCCTTCCGGGCTGGCCGCGGAGCAGCCGCTTTATACGGCGCTGACTGCTTATGACGGCTGCATTATGCGCGCGCAGGCCAGCGAAACGGCAAAGATACTGGCCCGTATCCCCAAGGGGAAAACGGTGGAAATTCTGGGCGTTGATCCAGAATGGGTAAAGGTCCGCTATGGAGGGGAGACCGGGTACCTGGTGCGCACGCGCATTCACAAGGTTACGCCGATAGATCCCCAAAACACGCCGCCCTATGGCGTTTTCAAGCATACGTTTATGGCGGTGACGGCGGATGTGACCCCTGTGCTGCATGCACCGCAGGCGGATGCGGAGGCTTTTGTAACACTGCAAGCGGGGGCGAAGCTAAGCATACTGGACATCACCGACGGCTGGGCGAGGATTCCCTATTGGCGCGCCTACGCTTATGTGGATACCCGTTTATTGAAGGACCTGACGCCTGTATCGCCTACAGACACGCCTGTAAGCGGCGAAACACCTATAGCGGCATTTACCTCCTTTTACAGGGTGATTGATACAGAATCCAACATTGGCCGGATGAAGAATATTGTTGTCGCCTGCCAAAGGCTCAGCCGGGTAATCGCGCCGGGAGAGGAATTGGATTTCAATGGGCAGATCGGGCCGTACAACAGGAGCGTCGGATACATGCAAGCTCCGGTGCTGATCAATGGCAAGGCCCAGCCGGGCTATGGCGGGGGCACCTGCCAGGTATCCTCCACATTTTACAACGCCCTGCTGCAGCTGCCCAACATCACCGTGCTGTATCGCCGTCCCCATGGTCCAGCCGGGGCCAGCTATTTGCCCCATGGGGTGGATGCGGCGGTGGGCAACGACAGCCTGAACCTGGTCATACGCAATGACTATGACTTCCCCATAAGGGTGGAGGCAAGTGCCCAGGACGGCGCGCTGTTTATGTGCATCTTTAAGCAGTGAGGCGGCCGTGCGGTACGAGAGCGTAATAACAGGCCGGTTTCTAAGCCGGCCCAACCGTTTTGTGGCCCATGTGCTGGTAGATGGGGAAACGGTGGTCTGCCATGTGAAAAACACGGGCCGGTGCCGGGAGCTGTTTGTGCAAGATGCGAAGGTGGTGCTGGCTCCGGGCGAAAATCCCGCCCGCAAAACGCGGTACGATGTGATTGCCGTTTTCAAGGGGGACAAGCTCATCAACATCGACAGCCAGGCGCCCAACAAGGTATTCCGGGAATGGGCGGAGGGCGGCGGCTTTCTGCCCGGCGCGAATCTGATCCGCCCGGAGTATACTTATGGGCAGTCGCGGCTGGATTTTTATGTGGAAGCTGGGGAAATGCGCTGCCTGGTGGAGGTCAAGGGCGTTACGCTGGAGGAAAATGGCCATGTCCGCTTTCCCGACGCGCCTACGCAGCGGGGGGCAAGGCATGTGCGTGAGCTTTCGGCGGCGGTTGCGCAAGGATTTGCGTGTTATGTGGTTTTTGTGATTCAAATGTGCGGCGTACACAGCTTTTCACCCAATGAAGATACCGATCCCGGCTTTGCAAAGGAGCTGCGTCAGGCGGCGGAGGCGGGCGTTCACGTGCTGGCGTATGATTGCCGCGTGGCGGAGGATTATCTTGCTTTGGGAGACCCCGTACCCGTTTTTGTATCGTTTGGCTGTTAAGAGTTGCCGTTGCGAAAGGCCGCGAAATTGTGTTAGCATAGGTGCAGTAAAGGAGGTGTCTGCATGGGCAGAAGGTTTCTGCTGCTTACCCTGAGCCTGCTGTTTGTGCTGACATGCACGCTGGCAGAGGAAGGGACTGCCCCCTCTGTGCCCGCTGCCTCAGCGCAGGAAACGCCGGCGGCTGCGCAGGCAACGGCGGCGCCGGAAGGATCTTTTGTGGAGCTTCTGCTGTCCGTCGCAAGGGAAGAGCTGGGATATACAGAAAAGAAAAACGGCTTTACAAAATACGGCGATTGGTCAGGCGACCCCTATGCCCAATGGTGTGCTGAATTTTTGTGCTGGTCTGTTGACCAGACAGATCAGCGCTACGGTACAAACCTGCTCAAGGAGCAGTATCCCCTGTACAGCGGCAGCAATGTGGGCCGTGACTGGTTTATCGCACGGGGCCGCTATATAGACAGAAAAGGCGCTATCGACGATTGGGGAACCCAGTGGTTCCCAGGCAGGCAGGCGCCCATGCTCCGGGATGAATACATTCCCAATCCGGGGGACTGGATGTATTTCACCTGGCGCAGCGGCCGGGATACAGATCACGTGGCCATGGTGGAATATACGGATGTGAACGAAGAGGGCCAGGTGGTCGTACACGTTATCGAGGGCAACAATCCCTCCAAGGTGGAAAGAAAAGAATACCTGCTTTCCGATTCCACCATCCTGGGCTACGGCACCGTGAAGGATGTGGCCGAAGTCACCATGCGTTCCGGCAACAAGGGCGAAAAGGTGCGGCAGCTGCAAACCAGGCTTCAGGAGCTTTCGCTGATGCAGCCCGAGGATGTCGACGGCTCATTCGGCGCGAAAACCACCGTTGCCATACGCACTTTCCAGAAGGAATATATGCCGGGGAAAAAGGCGTCCGGCATCGCGGATATGGAGACGCAGTTTGCCATGCAGGAAGAAATTGAGAACAGGCTGGATGGCGATCCGGCAAACTGGGTAGTGGCCAGCGATCAATAAAGTTGTTTGATATTGAAAGAATACGGCCGGAGGCATGCGCCAAAGCTTGCGCATGCCTCCGGTGATTTTTATCATCTGCCTGTGTGTGATTGCGTCATCAGGCCGGATTTCACAAAGGTCTGTCGTCATCGGTACAATCATGGGGGCACAGCCCTTTTTACTGCTTATCCATTTGCTTATGTTCAGGATTATGCCATATATATCGCTGTGTATCACATTCTGAATATGGGTGTCGACTTCCTCCAGTGGCTGCCGGAGGTTCTTTACAGTCTGAGGGAGCCAATTGCTTGGCCCCCTCATTATCTGCTTGATTTCATGAATGGCGCAGTTTATTCCCCGGTTTCCCGGGTATAGTTCAAAAGCCCGCCGGCCAGGATCATGCTCCTCTGCCTTGCGGAGAGAGGCATGTGTACCGAAAATTCAAACTGCTTTGTTTCGTTGGTGAGGGTGAAAACATCCCCGGCTTTTTCAACCTGCGCCCTGGCGTCCGCAAATACGATTACATCGCCCTGCTCCATCCGCTCATAATCTGCGGTGTTCGCAAATGTCAGCGGAAGGATGCCGTTGTTGATAAGGTTATCCATATGGATTCTCGCAAAGGATTTGGCGACAACGCCCTTCACGCCCAGGTACAGGGGAACCAGCGCGGCATGCTCCCGGCTGGAGCCCTGGCCGTAGTTTTGCCCTGCCACCAAAAAGCCGCCGCCCGCCGCCTTCGCCCTTTTGGGGAAATCCGGGTCCACGGGTGTCAGGCAATAATCTGACAAATAGGGGATATTGCTGCGGTAGGGCAGCAGCTTTGCGTTGGAGGGCATGATATGGTCGGTGGTGATATTATCCTCCATTTTCAAAAGAACCGGGCCGGACAGGCGCGCCTTGAGCGGCACATTCACGGGGAAGGGCTGTATGTTGGGACCGCGCACCACGTCCGCAGCATCCTCCTGCCCAGCATCCACCGGGGGAAGGATGAGGTTGTCATTGACAGGAAAGCTTTCCGGCATTGGCACGCATAGGTCTACAGACAGCGTCCTGGGGTCGGTCAGCACGCCGGCAAGCGCGGTAGCCGCCGCCACTTCACAGCTTGCAAGATAAACCTGCGCGCTTTTTGTTCCGGACCGGGCATAGAAGTTGCGGTTGTTGGTGCGTACGCTGACGGCGTTGCTGGACGGGCTTTGGCCCATGCCGATGCAGGGGCCGCAGGCGCACTCCAGTATGCGGGCGCCGGCCTGGATCAAATCAGCCAGCGCGCCGTTTTTTGCCAGCATGGAAAGCACCTGCTTGCTGCCCGGAGAAATGACCAGGGATACGTCGGGGTGCACCGTCCTGCCCTTTAAGATGGCGGCCGTGCGCATCATATCCAGATAGCTGGAGTTGGTGCAGGAGCCGATGCACACCTGATCCACATGAATGGGTCCGATTTCCCGGACGGACGCCACGTTGTCGGGCATGTGCGGCCTGGCTGCCAAGGGCTCCAGGGTGCCTAGATCAATGAACAGCGTTTCGTCATAGACCGCGTCATCATCGGGGAGAAGCGGGATAAAGTCCTTTTCCCGGCCCTGTGCCGCAAGAAATATTCGCGTATTTTCATCACTGGGGAAAATCGAAGCGGTAGCGCCCAGCTCCGCCCCCATGTTGGCGATGGTGGCCCGCTCCGGCACGGACAGCGACATGACGCCATCACCCGTATACTCCATCACCCGGCCCACGCCGCCCTTTACCGACAGCCTGCGCAGCACTTCCAATATGATGTCCTTCGCGGCTACAAAAGGCTTCAGCTTTCCCGCAAGCTGAACATTGACCACCTTGGGGCAGCTGATGTGATATGCGCCGCCGCCCATGGCCACGGCCACATCCAGCCCGCCCGCGCCGATGGCGATCATGCCCAGGCCGCCGCAGGTGGGCGTGTGGCTGTCGCTGCCCAAAAGTGTCTGGCCGGGTATGCCAAAACGCTCCAGGTGCACCTGGTGGCAAATGCCGTTGCCGGGCTTGGAACACCAAACGCCGTGCTTTCTGGCCACTGTTTGTATGTATTTATGATCGTCGGCGTTTTCAAAGCCTGTTTGCAGCGTGTTGTGGTCAATGTACGCCACGGACTTTTTCGTGCGCACACGTTTTACACCCATGGCCTCAAATTGCAGGTAGGCCATGGTGCCCGTGGAGTCCTGGGTCAGCGTCTGGTCTATCCTGATGGCGATCTCCCGGCCGGGCATAAATTCTCCGGAGACGAGATGAGCCGAGAGTATTTTTTGCGTCAGGTTCATAATGCCCTCCATTGCGCATGTGATCCTGTTTTTTGGATACAAAGCCGAATGGTTGCAGTATACGGAAGACACCTGCTCCTGTCAAGGCAAAGCGGGGAAAAGTGCACGAAAGAAACAAGCGCGCATAAGTAGTGGAAAAGCACGGATTTTGTTGTAAAAAGGCATGCCTGCCTGTATACTGGACAAGTATTTGCATGCATAGGCCGCGGCTGCGGCTTTAATGGCGTGGATAAGGGTGGATAACGGAATGCGGCAAAAGCCAACCCCGAGGGACTGGTTCGGATACGCGGCGGGGCTGATTCTGGTGGCGTTTGGCACCGCGCTGTATGTGAAAAGCGCCATGGGAACGGCGGTTGCCTCTTCCCTGGCGTATGTGGTCGGGCGGAAGTTTCTGTTTTTAAGCTTTGGCGTATGGACATATGTGGTGCAGGGGCTTACGATGCTTGCCCTGATCGCTACGGTGCGCAAAGTTAAAATTGATTATCTGGCTTCCTTCCTGTCCTCGGTGGCGTCGGGCTACCTGATAGATTTTTTTGTATTCTGCCTTCGGGGCTTGCCTGCCGACACGCTCTTATTGAGGGTGCTGTATTACCTGGCGGGCTACCTGATCTTAACCGGCGGTGTGGGGGCGTATATGCTGACCCGGCTGCCCATACCGCCCTTTGACATGTTCCTTCGGGAAGTGAGCTATTACAAAAGCCTAAGCATACGCAAGGTCAAGCAGCGCTTTGACGTGGTGGTTTTGTCGTTGGGGATTATCCTGTCGTTCATGCTGTACGGCAGCCTGGAGGGCATCGGTGTGGGCACCTTTTTCTCCGCCTTCTTGAACGGGCCAACCATACAATGGATGAAACGGCGCTGGATGCGCCTTTTGGATACCATTCCCGCCATGCGGGCGTCATAAGCTTTTGGCAGGCACTGCTATAAATATGTCTTTGGCAGCGGATAATCTTTGAGATATTCCTCCATCAGCCCGCATTCGTCGATGAGCTTGAACAGTGTATAGCGGGTGCGATAATCCTTGGCGCAATGCATGGATACGTTCAGGAGCGGTTCATCTACGTTCAGCTCCGCCGGGGTCATGGGCGCGCCCAGCTCCCGCATCGCATGCTGGATGCGGCCCAGCTCCGGCAGGCCAAGGATGATATCCCTCAGCTGCTGAAAATTTGCCTGTGCAGTTTGAATACGCCTTGATTGCTCCTCCCAGGATAAAAAATCGCCGGGGTTGTCCTTGATGATGGCATTGGCGGCCTCCTCCCCGTAGGCGAAGCGGAGCCATTGGATTCTCTCTTCCCGGCCGATGCGCCGGGCTTTTATATTGTTCAGGTCCAGGCGGCCCGGATCCTCCCCGGCGAAACGGAGGAACAGGGGCCAGCATAACAGCGTCGCCACGCCGACGGATGCGCCGTGGGCCGGCGGCTGTCTGCCCCGCATAAGCTGCGCCATTTCCCAGTAATGGGCGATGTTGTGCTCTACCGAAGCCACGGCCCTGGTATGACCCACAATCATGATGGTGACGCCAGCCAGCAAAAGCGCCACGATAAGGATACGGATGCCCTTTTCCGTTCTTTGGCGGATTTCGCCCGCGTTCTCCATCAGCCTATCTACCGCGTCCAGTACGATTTTAACGCAAGCCGGGCAGCAGGGCTCGCCGTTGATGATGTTTCCAATCATCCAGTCCGCCCCTGCGATATACTTGCCCAGCACATCCCCCACGCCGGATTGCACCATGGACAGGGGCGCGGTACGCAGAATATCCAGGTCGCACACGATAATCTCCGGGCATACGCCCGCCCGATGGATTTTGACGCCGCGCAGCAGCAGCGGAGCCACCACGGATGTATATCCATCCATGGAGGGTGCGGTGCCCACGCATACAAAAGGGAGCTTTGCGCGCGTGGCGTTGACGCGGGTGATATCGGTGATGGAGCCGGAGCCAACGCTTACCAAAAACTCCGTTTCCGGCTGGATGGATAATAGAACCTCGCCGCAAGCCCTTTCATCCGGTTCCATGGCATGTTCCCGGCGGATAACGCAGGGGATTACGGTAAACCCGGCCTGAACCAATGTTTGTTCCACCTTGCGCCCGGCGATTTCATACGTGTTGTTGTCGGCCACCAGCACGCACCGGGTACCAAGATTTCTGGCTCTCACATAATCCTTAAGGTGTGGAATCAGGTCAGTGCCCACATAGATATCCTGAGCGGGCATATGATGGTCGCAGGAGCAATCGCAGTGGAGGCCCGACAGGCGCAGCTTATGGGACGCGTCATAGCTGATGGTTACGGGCATGAAATTCATCTCCTTCATAAGCCGCGGGATATTTTATTGCATGCGTGCTTTATCCGAAACGGCAGTCCATGTTTTTGCTTTTCGCCCAAGGCACTGCGTTTTCCTGCCGGACGCGGGATGGCGTGCGCAGGCCATTTTATCCGGAAACAGGATAAAGGCCTTTGCGCATGGTAACACAAATTCATAAGGACAGAATAGTATGAAGCGGAGAGGGTCTCCAAATCTGAGTAAGGTGATGTCTTATGATCGTAGATAAATGCAACGGGTATTACCCCGCTATGGGATATGACACCAATGGCTATGCCGAACCCGGTACCGATATCGTGGCGCAGAACGATTCGTACGGCAAATGGCAAAGGCCCGTGTGTGACAGACAGGTTGCCTTGAATGCTTCCTCCGGCGGCGCCGGCCCCCTGCCCGTTTTTACAACGGTACTTGGCAGCCCCATCAATGTGGTATCCACTTCGGTTGATACCGCCGGAATGGGCAATACAAACAACCTGCTGACGTTCACCAGCACCATCAGCCTGCCTCTTGGGATTTCCGTTACGCTGAACTTCCAGATCCAGCGCGTATACAATAATGGCGCTCCTATGAACGTCGGCTCCACCTATACGTTCTCCACGACGGTGGTTGTATTGGAGTCGGAATCTTTCAGCTTCCAGTTCATGGATGCGAATGTGCCGGAAGGGCTTTACACCTACACGGTCAATCTGTCGACGAATTCCATCGTCGATGTTACGCCGGGTGCCACGATCAACAATGCCGTTCTCAGCGTGCTTGCTGTTGCTATTTGAGCATAAAGGAGCGGCCCGCAGGTTTTCAAAGGCCGGGACAGCCGCGCGGCGGCTGCCCGGCTCAGTGTATCAACAAAGTGGCTGTCGCCACTTTGTTGAGTTTTTCCCCCGCTTCACTGCAAAATGGCGATGCCATTTTGCGACCGTTTGCTCGGGCAAGGAAGGAATTTTTGCAAAATTCCTCGCAAACCACCGCACATGTCGCTGGTTTGCGATCTAGCATCGGAGGACCTCGGCCCTCCGATACCTCCCAGGGTTTTTTGATGGTCTGGGCCGGGACAGCCGCGCGGCGGCTTCCCGGCTGTTTTTCATGCCGGCATCCGGCTGCGTCAGCTCCCGTACGCCTTTTTCAAGGTGGCGATATCCAATTTCTTCATTTGCAGCATGGCTTCCATCACCCGTTCCGATTTTTCGGGGTCGGGATCGTTCATCAATTCGTTGAACTCGGTGGGAATAACCTGCCAGGATACACCGAACTTGTCTTTCAGCCAGCCGCATTGCTGCGCATCCGGGTCGCCGCCCTCGGTGAGCTTATCCCAGTAGCTGTCAGCCTCCTCCTGGGTTTCGCACTGGATGATGAAAGATATGGCCTCGCTGAACGTAAACAGCGGACCGCCGTTAAGCGCCAGGAAGTCTTGCCCGTTCAGGGTGAACTCCACGGTCATCACCGTGCCCTCCTCCATCCCGTGTATGTCGTGGCCTGCCTTGCCGTAACGCGTAATCCTGCCTATGCCGGAGTTTGGGAACAGGGCCGTGTAAAAACGCGCCGCTTCCTCCGCCTGGGATGCAAACCACAGGTTGGGAACAATTTTTGCTATGCTGCCTGCCATATAAGCCTCCATATACTTACTGCCTGGGTAATGGTGCCGGGGGATTGCGGTGCTAATACCATACCAAAAAAACCGCCTGTTCAAACAAAGGCCGATGAATGGCAAAAAGCCCTTCCGTCCACGCGGCCGGAAGGGTTTTTGCATTAACTAATCAAATTGGCATTGCCGGCGCTCAGTCGTTGGGCAGGCCCAAACAATTGCCGTCACAGGCACCGCCGTTTCTTTGCATGCGGCCCTGCCGGCCCCTGCCGGGCATTTGCCTGTTCATCATGGTGTTCCGGCCCGTGCCGGTGCGCTGTTCTGTGCGGAGAAATGCGTTCAAGTGATTTTCGGATGCGTTTTTCAGCGACGTAAAGACGGTGCGCAGATCCTCTGGCAGATTGTCCTGGGCCAGGAAGGATTCATACATCGCGATGTTTTTCGTTTCGGCTTCTACGCCCGCTGAAATAGCTTCCGTAAGCGTGGCGGGTACTTTTACCTGGCCGGCGGCGGCATCCTCCGGGACCGGAATATCATGGGCCTGCATCAGCGCAGACAGGGCGGCTATATGCATGCTTTCGGCCCGCAGAAGGCTGCAAAGAGGCCGGTCCAGCGCAAACGCATCCATAACGGCCTTGTACTGCGCCTGCGCCAGGTATTCATCCTCAATGGCCAGGGCAAGCATTTCTTCGGCGGTGTAATTCGTTTTGGGCGCGGTGGAGCCGGATGCATTTTCGGCCAAAGCCAGTGCGGGGATGGTCACGGCCAGGACAAGAGCCAGCAAGATAACCGGGGTCTTTGTGATTTTCAAAAGGTTCACCTCTTTCATTTCAATCAGCATCCTTAGCTGTGGCTTTATGGTACTTTGCGAGTGTGGCGGAATTTTGTTTTTTCGGGAAAAAATGCGCGGCGTTGCGGGCAGGGTAAGGCTGACAAATGACACAATTTTGCCATAAGGCAATGGTATGCTGTGCTATAATGAAAGAAAAGCAGGAGGGGCGTATGGCAGCGATTCTGATTGCGGACGATCACCGGCAGATTGCATCCATTCTGGAGGAATACGTAAAAAAAGAAGGCCATACGCCGCATGTGGCGGCGGATGGACGGGAGGCGCTTGATTTGTTCTTGAGCGTCAGGCCGGATGTGGTGCTGCTGGATGTGATGATGCCCAAGCTGGACGGGTTTGCCGTCTGCCGGGAGATACGCAAAACCTCCACAGTCCCTATCATCATGGTGACGGCCAGGGGCGAGGATTTTGAGAGGATTATGGGGCTGGACATCGGTGCCGATGACTATATTGTCAAGCCCTTTTCCCCGGGCGAGGTGATGGCGCGCATCCGCGCCGTGCTGCGCAGGCTGGACAAGGCGCAGGAATCACCCAAGCAAACATTTGCCCAGGGAAACCTTTTTATCCGCCTTGAGGATTATGCTGCGCAGGTGAATGGACAGGATGTGCCGCTCACCAAAAAGGAACTGGAAATATTGTGGACGCTGGCCACCCATAAAAACAAGGTATTTTCCCGCGATAACCTGCTGGAAAGCTTATGGGGCTACGACTATTTCGGCGACAGCCGCACGGTGGATTCCCATATCAAGCGGCTGCGGGCCAAGCTGGAATCCTTTGGCCCCATAGGCTGGGAGATTCGCACCATTTGGGGCGTAGGGTACAAATTTGAGGTGAAGGCGGATGAAAAATAGAATCGCACTCAAGCTCATGGCTTACTTTGCCGCGGCGCTGCTGGTATTCGCACTGCTTGTGGGCGGGTTATTCCAGACGCTTTTCACGCGCCATACGCTTTTTGTGAAAAGAGAGGAACTGAAGCAGCGGGCCACGGCCATGGCCATGACGCTGACTACGTATCTTGACAGCCCGGCCTTAAAGACCATGATGGGCGGCGGGCAGGGAAGGTACGGCATGTACCTGCGCATGCTCAATGATATCGCCATGACGGATGTATGGATTGTGGATGAGGATCTGCAGCTGCTGACGGCGCGCCAGAAAATGGCGCAGGCGCCCGTTTACAGCGACCTGCCGGAGGACGCCGAAACACTGGTTGGCGAGGTGTTTGCAGGAAAAGTTCCCTTCAGCGAGGGGTTCTCCAGCTTGCTTGGAACGCCCACGCTGACTGTTGGCGCGCCTATTTATGTAGGAGATCGGGTGGTGGGCGCGCTTCTTTTGCACGATGCCGTGTCGGGGATGCGGGAAGCCTCAAGCCAGGGAATGGATATCCTGCTGTACAGCACGGCCGCTGCGCTGCTGTTGTCAATCCTGCCGGCGCTGCTGCTTTCCATGGCGTTTGCAAAGCCCCTGAACCGCATGAAACAAACCGCACTTTGCCTGGCCCGGGGAGACTATGACGTACAGACCGGTGTCACGCAAAAGGATGAGATTGGCAAGCTGGCCCAGGCTATAGACATACTGATCGTCAGGCTGCGGGAAGCGCGGAAGGAAAGGGAAATGCAGGAGCAGCTGCGCAGCGATTTTCTGGCCAACGTATCCCATGAGCTGCGTACCCCCGTCGCCGTATTGAGAGGCTCCCTGGAGGCCCTCAATGACGGTGTGGTGAGCGAGGCCGTTAAGGTGGAAAGCTATCACCGCCAAATGCTCAAGGAAACGCAGGGGCTTGACCGCTTGGTAAATGACCTGATGGATTTGAGCCGCCTTCAAAGCGCCGATTTTTCCATGGAACGTACGGCGCTCAGCCTGAATGAGGTGCTCTCGGACGCGTTGCGCAGCGCAGGCCAGATGGCCGGGGAAAAGGGGATACGCATTTTGCGGGAACTGCCGGCCGAGCCGGTGGAATTTTATGGGGATTACGGACGGCTCCGGCAAATGTTCATGATCGTTCTTCACAATGCCGTCAAGTTTTCGCCCTCTTCAAGCGCCGTGCATGTAACGCTTACAAAGCGGGAAGCGGTGATTCGGGATGAAGGCTGCGGCATAGCGCCGGAGGATATACCCTACATTTTCGACCGGTTTCGCAAGGCCAGAACGGAGGAAAACCGCCAAGGCTCCGGCCTGGGTCTTGCGATTGCAAAACAAATTGCCGGCCGCCATGGAATACGGATTTCCGTTGCAAGCAAACCGGGTGAAGGCACGGCTTTTACATTCAATTGGCAGTGAGGCGGGGAATTGACGGTATTCATTTCCGGCGTCATTGGCGGGGCGGAGGCTTGCGCATCTTGCCCAGGCACAGGGCCAAGGGCGCTATCCGATATGCAGTTTGGCCGGGCCGCTGTTCCGGCGGGCCTTGTGGGATGCGCGTATTGTTTCGATCATGGTTGCGGCATCCACGGGTTTGACAAGAAAGCTGTCGGCGCCCAGCTCCAATGCGCGCTCAATCACCGGTCCGCTGCCCACGGCCGACAATACGATAACGGTTGGCTTATCGCCCTCCATCTGCTGAAGCTTGGAAAGCACCTGCATGCCATCCATGCCGGGCATGATGATGTCCAGCAAAACCACATCGAATTTTGCGCGCCGGATCATATCAAGGGCTTCCAGCCCGTTGCAGGCGACCCCCGCGGGGACAATGTCGGCGTACTGCGCGAACACGCAATTGATGATGGAGGCAAGGTCTTTATTGTCGTCCACCACCAATACCTTGATCAGGTCGGTCGACATGACATTCACTTACTTTCGTACAATTGCTGATTATGAAAATATCATATCACTCCGGTTGCAGGCATGGCAATAGCCAAATACAATATCTGGCCATGAAAAATTGAATATGCCGCACGGCATTTTGCCAAAGGGCGCGGGGAGAGATTTTTTTCGATAATCCTTTCGCGCCTGTCTATATGTTTTTGCTTTTGCATGCGGCCATCGCCTGCAAAAGCAGCGGGACGTGATGGAATATCTCCTCCGGGGTCAGGTGTCCGTAGCCCAGCAGCAGTTTGTCCAGGTGACGGCCCTTTTTGATGCAATGATGCTCCACAGGCGTAACATATACGCCGTGGCGCAGGCACTGCTTGTGGAACGCGCTGTCAAAGCGCATGCCCGGGAACTGTATGGCCAGGTGCAGCCCGGCATTATCGCCCCAGGGAAGCCACGCGCCGCCAAAGGAGCCCTCAAGCGCGTCAAGCAGCGCCTGCCGCCGCTGGCCGTAGACCCTGCGCATTTTCTGAATGTGCCTGTCAAGCTTGCGCGTATCTATGAGCAGGGCCAAGGCGGCCTGCTCAAAAAGCGAATTTTGCACATCCGTATGGGTGCGCAAGGTTTGCCACCGTTTTTGAAGCTGCCGCGGCAAAAGCGCAAAGCCTATCCTAAGCGCCGGGAAAAGCGTTTTGCTGAAGGTGCCAACATAAACCACCCGCTGGGGGTCCAGGGCGTACAGCGGCGCGACAGGCTCGCCGCTATAGCGGAATTCACTGTCATAGTCATCCTCGATCACATACATGTCTCTTTCCCGGGCGTAGCGTATGAGCGCGGCCCGCCGGGACGCGGGCAGTATGCCGCCCAGCGGGAACTGGTGGGAAGGCGTGACATATACGGCAAAGTTTTCGCCATGCTCCGGCAGGCAGTCTGTTATCAAGCCCTGGTCATCCACGGGCACCGGCATCACCTTATAGCCTTTGTTCAAAAAGGTGCGAAGCATTCCCGTATGGCAGGGGTCCTCAATCAGCAGCCGCTGCCCATCCCGGTGCAACAAATCGGCGGCCAGGTGCAGGGCGTGGGTCGCGCCTGCGGTAATGAAAACGTCGCCAGGATGCACGGTTAGGCCGCGGCAGCGAAAAAGCCAAGACGCAATTTCCTCCCGCAGCGCGTCCATGCCCTGGGGCCCGGTGTACCCATAGCTGGACAGGGGCGTTTGTGCAAGGGCGCGGCGCATCATCTGCTGCCACACAAATCTGGGAAAAAGATTCAAATCGGGGCGGCCCGTGCAAAAGTCGGCGGCAATCGGCGTGTGAACCGCGGCATCACAAGGCATAACATCCGGCAGCTTTTCCACATAAAGGCTATCGGCCACCACGGTGGGCGCGCCCTGGCGGCTTATAACAAAGCCCTCCGCCAGGAGCATTTCATACGATTCGCATACGGTGCTGCGGGATATGGCCAAGGCCTGCGCCAGCTCCCGCGTGGAGGGCAGCGCTTCGCCCGAGCGCAATTGCCCGCCTGTGATCTGCTTTTTCAGCGCTTCATACAGCTGGCGCTTGACCGGCAATTCCGACTGCCTGTTCAGCTTTATGCCCAACATATTGCCTCCAACTGGTCTAGTATAATCATCATTTAACTGGCACTTTACCATGCCAGTTTGATGACTATAATCATACCATGGCTTACATGCAAAAGAAAGTCTTTCGGGAGGAAATAGGATGGCGCGGGATAGGAAGGGACCCATGTACCTGATCTTTGCCTTCACGCTGGCGGGCACCAGTGTAGTTGCGGGCAGGCTTGTATCCGGAAAGCTGGGCGTTTTCACGATTACGGGGGTGAGCCTGTTCTTTGCGCTTATGTTTCTTGTGCCCGCCTGCTTTCACAAAATTGTGCGCGTGATAAAAAGGCTGTCCTTAAGAGGGTATCTCTTGCTGGCCTTGCAGGCGCTGTGCGGCATTTTTATGTTCCGCATGTTCTTACTGAGCGGCCTGAAAATGACAAGCTCCGCAGAAGCCGGGATATTGACCAGCGCGACACCGGCTATTACGGCGGTGCTGGCCATGGCATTTCTGCGGGAGAAAGCCAATGGAAGGAAGCTTGCGGGCATCGGCATGACCATGGCAGGCGTGCTATTGATACAGGGCCTGCTGGCGCCGAACAGCGCCTTTGCCCCAAACCATTTCCTGGGCAACATGCTGGTAATCTGCGCCGCGGCATGCGAGGCGGTTTTCAATGTTTTTTCCAGGGCGTTTGTAACAAAAGGACCGTCAGGTGCCACCCGGCCGGTGGAGCCGCCTGTCCAAACGGCCATTGTATCCGCCATGGCGCTGGCTCTCTGTCTTTTTCCGGCCCTGCTGGAGCAGCCTGCCCGGCGGCTGGCCGCCATCGGCTTTACCCAGTGGCTGGCGCTTTTGTGGTATGGCCTGTTTGTGACGGCGCTGGCCTTTATCTGCTGGTATGAGGGTATTTCAAGGTGCGGCGCGCTGACTGCCGCCGCCTATTCAGGCATGATGCCCTTCACCTCCGCGCTGCTGTCCGTGCTTTTCCTGGGAGAACGGCTTGTCTTGGCGCAGCTTGCGGGCGGGCTGTTGATCACCGGAGGCATGATTTTGATCGGCAGAGCGGCGCATAAAGATGTGCCGAACCGTGCCGCCATATAAAAGGATTCTTCCGCCACCCATCGAATAGGAGATGATTGTATGAAAGCTTCAGGATGCGGCAAGGATTCTTGGATGGGAGGCGGGCCGGGGTGGAAGGGAAGGTTCGTGAAAACAGCCAAAGCACAGGCGGTAACGATGCCATAGAGGTCATCGAGTATGACGCGGAGCAGGCAAGGGCATATCAGGTTGACTGCTCCCGCACAGAGGAGTTTGCGGCGCTTGCGGATATCCCAAAAGAACTGGTGCGGTGGATCAATGTGGACGGGCAGCATACGCAGGAAACGATGGAGGCGCTTTGCGGCGCTTTTCAGATACATCCGCTGGTGATCCACAACATCGCCGATAAGGAGCAGCGCGCCAAAATTGAGGTGTATCCCAACTTTTTGTACATCGTGGCCAAAATGATTTACTTTTGCGAGGGCGAGATGGTGGCGGAGCACGTAAGCCTTTTGCTTGGCGCAAACTATGTGATTACCTTTGGCGAGCTCAAAGGCGATGTTTTTGGCGCCATCCGCGGCTGGATTGAAATGAAGGGCGCGCACGTCCGCACTTCCGGCGCCGATTACCTGGTCTATCTTCTGCTGGACGCCATTGTGGAAGGGTACTTCGATGTGCTGGAAGAGCTGAACGAGCGGATTGATGCACAGGAGGAACAGGTGATGGCGGCCACCTCCCAGGAGCATTTGCATGCGATCCGGGGTATCAAAAAATCACTGCTTCAGGTGAACAGATACATCTGGCCTCTGCGGGACGTAACTTCCCTGATGGGCAAGGAATCCACCCCTTTGATCGGCGCGCAGACGGAGCCGTATCTGCGGGATGTGTACAACCACATCGTACAGGCCATAGATTCCACGGAAACAAGCCGGGAGCTTTTGTCCAGCCTTACCGATTTGCACATTTCCAATACCAGCTACAAGCTCAACGAAATCATGAAGGTGCTTACCATTATTTCCACCATTTTCATTCCGCTGACATTTGTCGCCGGTGTTTACGGCATGAATTTTCATTACATGCCGGAGCTCACGTGGCGGTGGGGATATGGCGCCGCCCTGATGGTGATGCTGCTCATTGCCGGCTGCATGGCGTATTACTTCAAAAGGAAGAAATGGTTTTAGCAAAGGCGGCATACTGTTTTTGAATGAGGGATTACGGGCGGCTGCTGCGCCGCTTTTTGGCCATAAATGCAAAAAGAAACACATTGCCCAGCATCAGCACGGCAGCGGCCGCCGCGTTGAACGGCTCGACCTTGCCGGGCACCGCAAAGCCTTTTTTCAGTATTTCGGCCTGCCGGGCATGAATGTCCATATCTCCGCCGTGCTCCGGGCAGGCCCTGTAAAAGACACCCGTCAGCCTTACTTCATCACCGTGCACGCCATACCTGCCGGGAATGGCAATGCCTTGCATGTTCGCGGCTTTCAGCCATACGCCTATCGCGTTTGATCCGTCGGATATATTGACCCAGGCGTGATCACCCCGTATCATGATGTCGCCGATGACTTCGCCCGCATACACCACTTCCCGCCCGTTCAAATCCTTTGCGCCTTCGATCAGATCGGTGCTTGATACCGCCGTGGCCAGCGCCATGGCAGGAAACGACAGCATTATGACGGCGGCAAGGAAGAAGGCGGCTATTGTCTTTGACATTTCTTTTTCACCTTCATTGCAAAATATGCGCCCAAGGCCAGGATGGACATAAACTCCAGCCGTGCCAGCCACATGATAACGATGTACGTGACCTTTAAGGCCGCCGGCATGGCAGATGAGGTCAGCCCGGCGCTCAGCCCCACGTTCCCCGTAACCGACGCCGCTTCGAACGCGGACAGGCCAAAGGGATAGCCGCACAGCATGCCGGCCAGCGTGCCCAGCGCAAGGTTATGACATAGGCCATCACAATCAAGAGCGCGCTTCTTGCGGCGTTGTCATCCAGCAGGACGTCCTTGATATGGTGGTACTTTTGCACGTATACCATGGATTCCGGCAGCACCATGCGCTTTACATCCTTGCGAAAGGCGTTGAAAATAATGCCCATGCGCAGGCCCTTGAAGCCGCCCGCCGTGGAGCAGGCGCTGCCGCCGATGAGCATGGCGGTGATGATGGCGTAAAGGGCGATGTCCCCCCATTCGTTGTAGAACTGCCGGGCATACAGGGTCATGAAGCCGGTGGTGGTATGGCCGGAAATGAGCTGATAAAACCCCTTTCGGAACATCGCCATTGCGCCGGGATAAACCCTGTGCTGCATGAGCCCCAGCGTAGCGAGCAAAGTGAGCGCTGTTACGGTAATGGTGAAGGAGAGCGTTTCGATATTCTTTGTCAGCTCGCGCTTGCGGCCTGTGAAAGCCGCATAGTGCAGTGCAAAGTTGAAGGAGCCGATGACAAAGAATATAACGGTGATGATTTCATACAGCGTGTCGTGATAATAGAGTATGCTTTGGGACATGGGCGCGAATCCGCCCGTGCTCCATGCGGACATGAATACCCATAGCCCATGCAGGAAGGCGCGGTCCGGTGAAAGGCCGGCCAGAATCCCGGCCATCCATAGGCAAAGCGTGCCCACCGCAAGATAGCTCAGGCTGATCAGCCAGATGTACCTTGCGGTATGGACGACATTGGGCATCAGCCGCTCATCCTTGCCTTCGCCCACATACATTTTGTATGCCCCGTTGGCACCTTTGACAAGCGCTGTCAAAACCAGCACCACCATGCCCTGCCCGCCCACAAACGTCAAAAGGTGGCGCCACATGTTGATGCCGTTGGCCAGGTGATCCATGTCCATGATCAGCGTTAAGCCGGTGGTGGTAAACCCGCTCATTACGTCAAAGCAGCTGTCCAGGTATGACAGATAATTCCCGCTGAGGTAGTAAGGCAGGGCGCAAAGCAGCATGCCCACAAACCAGGAACCTGCGGTGACGACCATACCTTCGCCCCAACTGAGCTTATGCTTGCGGTACTTGTAAAAAAGCAGCATCAGTACCCCGCCGATCAGCAGTGTTAACGAGCCGCCAATGGCAAAATCGATCAGCACAGGCCACTCGCCGTATAGAAGCGATGTGACCAGAGGAACAAACTGCACCAGCCCCAGACCAACAATAACAATGCCGATATAGTAGCAAATCGGTTTGAGCTTGCTTTCAAAGTTACGTTTTTCCAGCATGGGCTCTTCACCGCCCGCCCAAAAACGACAGGAATAAGCCTGCCATTATAAGCCCGCCGGCAAACAATATTTCCGCCAGCATGCCCATAATGCCATCCCGTATTTTTTTCATGGATATTCCCTCCTGTCAGATGGAAAAGTAGTCGGTTAATTTGGCCATGTTGTCCTCGTGGGAAATGGCGATAACGCTGTCGCCACCCAGGATTTGCGTTTGCCCGTCGGGAATGAAGGCGTTTTTTTCCCTGATTACGCAGATCAAAACAGTGCCCTTGGGCAAGGCCAGGTTGGCCACGGTCCTGCCGGCCGCCGCCGAGGATTCGGACACCTGCATATCTTTTATTCGCACATCCCCAACCTTGTGGGCCAGCATTTGGTTGATGCCGGCCCAGTCTACTTCATGGCCGATGATGCCGGCGATATGCGCGGTGCTGCTCACAACGGAATCGACGCCCAGTTCCTTGAACACCTGAATGTTCTTGGGATTGTTGACCCGCGCTATGGTGCGCGGCACGCCGAAATAGCTTTTGGCCAGCTGGCAGGCCACCAGGTTGTTCTGGTCATGGCCTGTGACCGCAATCAGCATATCGGCCTGTTCGATTCCGGCGTCGCGCAGGGAATGGATGTCTGTACCGTCCCCGCGGACAAGCGAGATATGAAGATCGTTCAATTCGCCGGCAATTTTGCCGCATTGTGCTTCATCCTCTTCCAAAAGCACCAATCTGTGCTTTTCGGGGGCAAGTGTTTTGGCCAGATAGTAGCCAACCTTTCCGCCCCCTACGATCACAATATACAATCTGGTTCACACTCCCATGGATGCATAGTCCGCGACGACAAGCATGTCGTTGTGTTCAATGAGCGTTTTGGGCGTCAGCAGAAAAAATATGTCGTTTCTGATGATGCCCAGAATGGATTCCTCCCTGATTTCTCCCATGCTCTTCCCGATCAGGCGGCGCGCGGGCTTAACGACCCGAAAGGAGACACCTGTGCCATGGATATTCAGTATTTCTGCCTGGCTTTGGCGCAGGAGCAGGCCTTTGATTTTTTGTACCGCCAGCGTAGTGGGGCAGATGGTGGTCAGCCCCATTTTGCCCATAAAGGCCTCGCGCTGGGGATCGTACACTCTGGTGATGACCACCGGCACATGAAACAGCTCCCTTGCGACCTGGGACACCATGATATTCATGTTGTCATCATCCGTAACGGCCGCCAGCGCATCCGCCTGCTCCACGCCGGCGCCGCGCAAAACATCCTCGTCTATGGGCATGCCCGCGATGGTTACGCCGTTGAAGCCGGCGCCCAACGCATCAAAATGGCCGGAATCGCTGTCAATAACGACCACGTCGTGGTTTTCCTGCGCCAGTTCCAGCGCGAGATTGGAGCCTACCTTGCGGCAGCCCGCAATGATTACATACATAACAATCCACCTCTTTGCGGCTGTTGCCGCATTTGCGTCAGTTTCAAGCGCCGCTGCCATCCTGCGGCGCAAAAACGCCAAAGTCAAGGCCGCCGGATGATGCGTTCCAGCCATACAGGGCCAGCCTTTCCAGATTGCGGCAGCAGGGCTTGTATGTGGGGTCCAGCGCGTAGGCGGCCCGGTAGTGCTGCCTGGCGGCCCTGTCGTCGCCCAGAAGCTCGTAGAATATGCCCAGCAGGTTATGGGGTTCCGGGGCATCCATATTCATTGCCATGGCGTTGGCAATGCTTGAGCGCGACAAAGGGAAATCCCCTTTTTTCAAGGCAAGGGCGGCCTTTTCCACCGCCGCCCAATAGGCGGATGAAAATTCATCCTTTTGCATTGCTGATCCTTCCCTTCCGGAGAATGATTGTATTATAGCGGATGCGGAATAAGGATGCTGTGAATATCCGGCCACGGCAGTTAAGACTTTGTGAAAAAAAGCCGCCCGCAGGCGGCAAAAAAATCGGTGTATATACCTTTAAAACTCATCCACCATCCGGTAGCCGATACCCACCTCCGTGACGATATACTTGGGCTGGGCTGGGTCCTGCTCAATTTTGCGGCGCAGGTTTCCCATGCAAACCCTAAGGGACTGCGTATCGTTCTGCATGGAACCGCCCCATATCTCCTGAACCAGAAACCGGTGGGTCAGCACCTTGCCATGATGGCTGGAAAGCAGTGTCAGCAGGTGGTATTCGGTGGGCGTCAAATGAATCTCCCTGCCGTCCAGCGTAACGCGCCGCTTGTCGTAATCGATATACACTTCGCCAAGGCGCCAGGAGGCCTCGGCCCGGCCCTCGCCCATTTCCTGCGCCTTGCGCCTTAGGGAAACGCGGATACGGGCCAATAGCTCCGCAATGCTGAAGGGCTTGGTCAGGTAGTCGTCGGCGCCCATATCCAGCGCCTCCACCTTTTCCCGGTCATGGCCTCGGGCGGAGACGACGATGATCGGCATGGCGGACCATGCGCGGATCGTGCGGATCACCTCCAGCCCGTCCACGTCCGGCAGGCCCAGGTCCAGCACCACCACATCCGGATGGTGGGAGGCCGCCATGGCAAGGGCGGTCATGCCATCCTGTGCCTCCAGGCAGCCGTACTTCTGTGTTTCCAGCGCCACTTTGATGAAGTGGCGGATGGGTTTTTCATCTTCCACGACCAATATCAGCGGGTTCATTCGTTTTCCTCCGTGGGCAGCGTAAACCGGAACACCGCACCGCCTGAAGATTTGTTTTCCGCGGCAATCTCTCCGCCATGGGCCTTGACAATGGAATCGCATATGGAAAGCCCGATACCGATGCCCCGCCGGTTCGTGCCGCCGGGCGGCTTTGTGAAGTAACGGTCAAAAATGAAGGGAAGGTCGTTATCCGGAATCCCCTGTCCGTTGTCGCTGACCTCAAATACCGCCCGTCCCTTTTCCCGGCGCACGGCGATCCTGATGGCGGCATGGGCAGGGGTGTGCTTGATGGCGTTGTCCAAAAGGTTTACCAGCACCTGTTCAATCAGCGTGCCGTCCATGGGGATCATCAGCAGTTCCGTCGGGATCGCAATATCGATCACATGCTGCCCGGCCCGTTTCTTCACGCGGGAGACGGCCTCGGCAACAATCTCTTCCACCGCCTCCATTTCCTTGTGCAGCGCGATCTTTCCGCCCTCCAGCCGTGTCAGGCTCAGTATGTTTTCCACCAGGGCGCTCAGCCACTCGGCCTCCCCGTAAATGTCGCTTAAGAAGTCTTTGCATACCGCGTCGTCCAGCACGTCATAATTTTCAATCATCGTTCCTACGGAACCCAGTATGCTGGTTAGCGGCGTTCTCAGATCATGGGATACGGAACGCAGCAAGTTGCCCCGCAGCCGTTCCTTTTCTATTTCCATTTTGGTCCGCTGCTGCTTTTCGTACAGCCGCTCCCGCTCCAATGCCAGGGCGATTTGGGCGCTGATGGTATCCAGGAACATCTTCTGGCTTTCTAAGAGCATGTACTTGTCGGGAAAAGCGATGCCGATGACACCCAGCACGCCGCTGGGGCCGTTGACAGGCAGGTAATAGGCGCTGCAAAAGGAAAACAGTTCCTTTCTGGTACCGCTGGCCATGCCGGAACGGTAGGTTTCCATCATGGCGGCCTTTTCCCGCTCCTCCTGGAAGATATCGGTGCCCACCACATGGCGCATGGACAGTTCGCCGTCCAGGTCGGACACCAGGATCATGACGGAAGCGTCAAACAGGCCGCTGATATCCTTGGACGCCACTTTGATAAGCTGGGGCTTGCTGTTGGCGGCCAGCAGGTTCTTTTCCAACTGATAAAGGATATGGATGCGCTTTTCCCGCGTTTCGGCCCGCTGGGATTCCCGTTTGGCCCGGGCCGTCAATGTGCTTGCGATCAGCGCCGTAATCAGCATGATAATGAATGTGACAGGATATTCCGGGCTGTATGCGACCAGCGTATAGTACGGCACGGTAAAAAAGTAGTTGAATGTCAGCATCCCCAAAAGAGAAGCGGCAATACCGTACCAATACCCTTCCGTAAGGTAGGCGATCAATACGACGCCCAGGTTGTAGGTCATGATATAGTTGGATTCATGAAAGCCCAGGTTTCTGAACATTAAGGAAATGAACGTGGCGGCCGCCATGATTCCGATAATAAGCCCAAACGTTTCCACCATGCGTAAAAAGCGTGTCAGCGGCTTGCCCTGCTGCGTTCGCCGAAAGCCCGTGTCTTCGGAATATTTTCTTGCAAATTGCGGCCTGAACATGTGATTTCCTTTCATGATCGGCAAACCAAAGGCATTTATCTGCACATATGCCTCTTCAAAACCCTCACGGCTCTTAGCGTAAGCCATTTGCTTTGTTCGTCCTTGCGGCCCATGGGAATCAGCAGCCGGTCGCTGCCATAGGTGTTATTAAGGCACCACCTGCCCATATCATCCTGCGCTTCAATTACAAGGCCCACGGCATCCTCCATGCGGCTGTCATGTATGCCAAGCGTGACAAGTATGTCCAGTATCTCCAGCACGTCCGTCTGATACATCAGGGGAAAGCCGAATTTCAGCCAGCCGGGCTTGGAGGTTCGTTTCAGGTTGTGGCTTTGCCTGTAAATATGGTGGATCAGCATGAATTCGGCGGCCTTTTGAATCGTATCGCTTACGGCGGCGGTCCGCTCCCCTTCCGGTATGGCGCTGAATGCCTTGAGTGCCTTCACAACGCCCATATGACAGGTATGCCTGCCCCAGCACGCTTCATAATGGTCATATGGCGGAACCTGGGGTTCTTTTTCCACGCCGTCGTTGAAACGCATATACCGTGTGAGCCAATCGATGCCCTTTTGCACCCGTGTGTCATGAAGATAGCCCAAGCGAACAAGACTCCATACCATATTCCCGGTCAGACAGGGGATGACCTCGCTGACCCTGCCCCCGCCCGCTTTCGCCGCCGCATGCTGCGAAAAGCCGCCGTCCTGCGTTTCCTGGGAATAATCAAGCAGGTATTCGCATTGCTCCCTGATCTGCGCGTTGGGCTGGGCACCCAGCTCCGCCAGCACGATCAGCGACCATACAAGGCCCTTGTATTTGCCGGTGTAAAAGGCGGGGTAGGCCTTAAGATACGCTGGCTCCCGCTGCCTTGACAGGATATCGGGCACCATGCCGGCCTGCATGACCGCCTGCCGGGCGTCCTGCACCGCCGGATCACCTTCCGGTTTATCCAGTATATCCGTCAGCGTGAATAAACGCACCGACGGGTTTTCCGCCTCCAAAAGCCAAGGCGTGGGATCAGCCTTGAGGCAGGTTTTCCAGCCGTCCAAACGCATCCTCCGTTCATCAGGCGTATGTTTGCGCGCCTTGGAAAGTTTTGTCTTTTGAATGGCATTTTTTTCAAGGGTGATATCTGCCATTATTTTACCATGGGACGCCGCGGATTGCCAGTGTGCGCTGATGAGGCTATTCGTAAAACCATGCGGTGCGGTCTTCTTCCGTGCGCTCGGGCGTTTCCGCCAGGCCGTCCAGTTTCATTTGATCAATGTATGCCGCAAGGTCGGCAATGCAGCCGAAGGTGAGCACATCCTCATCATGAATGGTGATCCGAAATTCCTTCTCGCATGCGATGATCAAGCCGGCCAGATCAATGGGATAAACGCCGTTGACGCTGGTCAGGGCCATTTTCGGCGAAATGTCCTCCTCATCCGCGCTGATGATATCCGCCAGCATCCTTGTTACCTTGTAAATAACCAAGCAGAATCCTCCCTTCACCAGGCCGCGCCATCACAGCAGCGGGCTAATCTCCCCCATGTAAAAAAGGTTCAGCCGGTGCAGCGCTCTTGTGCATGCAATGTACAGCAGCCGTTTGTCGCTTTGTGCATGGTAATGCTTTTGATCCGTGCCGCACACAAGCACGGCGTCAAACTCCAGCCCCTTTGCCAGATAAATGGGCAGGATGAGCGTGCCGCGTATGTCCGCCATGGCCCCGTTATGAATCAAACGCACATCCAGCCTGTGCTTCAGCCGTCCATACAGCGCAAACGCATCCCGCTCCGTCTTTGCGATCAGCCCGATGGACTGGTGTCCTTTTTCCTTGCAGGCGGCCACTTCCCGTATCAGCATTTCATCCATCTGTGAAAGGTCTTCGGCCCTGTGGACGGCCGGCTCCTCACCGCTGCGGCTGAAGCACTGGCCGGCCGTGCCCGGTTCCAGGAATCTTGTGCTGAACCGCCATATTTCCATGGTGCACCGGAAGCTTTTTTCCATGGAAACCAGCGTGGACTTTTCCTTGCCCAGCGTTTTGCCAATTAGGTCATACAGCGATATGTCCGCCTGCTTTCCGATGGTCTGGTTCACATCGCCCAGTATCGTATAGCGGGCGTAGGGGAACAGTTCGCGCAGTATGGCAAAATACAGCGGATACTCATCCTGCGCCTCATCCAGCACCACTTGGCGCATATGCGTGTATTCCCCGAAGCCGTGGATGCGTATATGCAAATACAGCAGCGCCTGGGCATCGTCGCTATACAGCCGTTCCCCGGACAGACGACTGCATGTCAGGCGGCGGATTTCCTCAATGTTGTCAGGCAGCGGTATGCCATCAAACAGGCGGTAAAAGCACTTCTCGTCGTTGAACAGCCTGCGGTATACAGCCAGGGCATCAATATGGGTAAACGCTTTGATTTCCCTAAGTAGAACGGCGCTTTCCCGTATGGACAGCCACCTGGAAAACGCTTCCACTTCCATCGCGTGCTCCGGATACAGCGCGGCAAACTGCTCCAGCTTCTGCATGCGCCGCTTGCGCAACCCATGTGCCCTTTCCAGTATTTCGCTTTCCAGCCACTTGAGCTGAACACCCAGCGGCGCGATTTTTTTGGAGTTGCATAGGGCGGTTTTTTCCAATTCCCGCCGGGCAATCGTTTGGCCGGCATAATCGATATCCCGGTAGGCAATCCACTTCCGGGGCAGTTCCAGCACCAACCGGTCCAGCATACGGATAAACGCGGCCGACCCCTTCAGCGCGGCGCAGCTATTGCTAAGCGCCGCCTGGACATCGTCTTCCGTGGCAAGCAATTGCTCTATGCATTGGCCCCTTGACTGAATCGGAACCCCTGGCAGAATTTTATGAAACATGTCTTCAAACAGCAGCGTCTTAACGTGGTTTTCTCCCAGCTCCGGAAGAACGTGGGATATGTATTCCTCGAATACCGTATTGGGCGAGAGGATGAGGATGTCGTTGGCGTTAAGCCTGCTGCCAAGCCCTTGATACGTAAGGTAGGCAATTCTGTGCAGCGCGATGGAGGTTTTGCCGCTGCCCGCTGCGCCCTGCACCATCAATACGTCGTTTTCCATATCCCGTATTACTATGTCCTGATCCCTTTGAATGGTTTCCACAATGGTCTTCATGTTCGGGGAAGCGGGCCTGGACAACAGCTGCCGGAGGTATTCGTCGATGATCTGTACATCCGCATCAAAGAAATAACAAAGCTCGCCCCGCTGTATTTCATACTGCCTTTTCAGGCTCATCTCGCCATGGACCGTGCCGCTGGGGGCTTTATAGGATGCGCGGCCTATCCCAAAACGGTAGAACATGCTGGATATGGGCGCCCGCCAATCGTGTACATAGATGGACATCGTTTGCTGATCCATCAGCGTAGCGCGCCCGATATAGATTTTTTCCGCCGCCTCATCCCCGTCAAAACGGAAATCGATTCTGGCAAAGTAAGGGGAGTCCATCATTCTTTCCAAAGTGCGTATGGCCTGAACCCCGGCTTCATGGGCGGAGATCTGCCCCGACACAGGCATTGCGTACTGGCTCAATTCCACCAGGTCGTGAAAGCCCTGCATGGAGTAAAGGCCCGATACCTCATGGGTTACATACTCCTGCATATCCTCATACGCAGAAGATATATCCGCCTCCTGGCCGTGTACCCTTTGCCTTGCAAGCATCCATTGCCTGCGGGCGGTGGCGACCGTTTGCTTCAGGTACAGGCTTTCAGCCTCCTGCTCGCCCTGCTCCTGCGCCTTGCTCATTGCCCTGCATCCCCTTTCGTCCGTTGCCGCATATGGGGGCCGGCGTACTCCGACGTGCATGTAGTCTAGCACATTCCCGCCGGAATATACAGTCTGGTTATTGTTTCAAAAGCATGCTATAATAATGGTGGAAGAAGTCAATGCCGTTTTGGGTGGCATGATTTCCTGTTCCGGCATTCTTAAAATGCGTACATAAACGCCGATAAGCCGCCCTGCCGGGCTGCTTATCGGCGTTCCATTTTCCATTTCAATGCGTTGCCGTCAGTTAAGCTGGCACCTGCACCCAAAGGCCAAAGCGGCCCTGTCCTTGCTTTTGCCGGCACGGCAAACAAGCGTGTCCTCCCGCACAATGGCATGTTTAGAATTCCTTGATTTTTGCACCGGCGCTGGCAAGGGCCTCACGCGCCAGCGGGTCTGTTTCCACCTTGAACTGCGCCTTGATATACGCCTTGGCATGGGGGTTGCCTGTCTCCCCCAGGGCGTTTGCCGCCGCGGCGCGAATCCTGGCATCCTGGTTTCTCACAAGCAGTATGAGGTAGTTGAACCCTTCATCGCCTTTTGTTTTTCCAAGGCCGGAAATGGCTGCCAATCTGCATTCCATATCCTTGGAATCCGCCAGCTTGATGAGCGATTGCTCATTTCCCTTCCTGATTGCCTTTTCAATCCTGACCATTTTGCTCTCAAACATAGTGCCCCCCCTTTCATGCTTTCTTTGAAACAACGGCATGCATGACGCAATAGGTTTCCGGCGCTTTTTTGCAAGCGAAACCATGCCGTCAAGCCTTGAAAATCCCATCCTCCAATTGCTTATATTCAGTGGGGGAATGGTTTGAGAACGTAATCCACAGTACTCCAACGCAAAAAATTCACCGCTCACGGCAGTTTGCCTTTTATCCGCATGGTTACTGACGCCAGAATTACCAAAATATTTTTGTCCAAGCATGAGGATTCCGGCTGCAACCGCGTCTAATTCATGTAACGCGTTACAGCAAGGCGGATATGGGGTGAAACGCATGATCGACAAAAAGGATTTTGTTGCGCTCGTGGATGGTAAGAGCGAAATGCTCTACCGTGTCGCGCGCACAATCCTGCGAAATGATGAGGACTGCAAGGATGCCTTGCAGGAAGCGATGCTCAAATCATGGGAGAGCCGGCATAAGCTGCGTGACAAAACCCTGTTTGGCACGTGGATTACACGCATCCTGATCAATGAATGCCATACACTGCTGCGAAGAAAACGGAAATATCTGCTTCAAAACGAAGTGGATGCCGCATATCCATCCCGCGCGCCCGATCCGGCATTGCAGTGGGCAGTGGAAAGCCTGCCCGAAAGGCTGCGCCTGCCGCTGGTGCTGCATTATCTTGAAGGATATTCCTATGAGCAAATTGCCCGGCTGCTTCACATACCTCAAAGCACGGTCAGAAGCAGGCTGAGCCGGGCGCGCGATACGCTTCGCACGGAAATGGAAGGGGAAAAGGAGGCGTGGCTTCATGAAGCGCAATGATTTGAAAAACGCGTTTGGCCCGATACCGGATGACTGCTATCATGCATTGATGAATGCGGCACGCGGTGTAAAGGAGGAACCTGTTGTGAAGAAGAAAATTTCATTTGTACTGGTTACGGTATTGGTACTGGTGCTGGCAGCCGGGGTGGCGCTTGCGCTGACCACTTGGAAGGATACCGCAAGGCAGATTGTGCAAACGGAGCAGGATTCGGGCTATTTTGAACAGTGGCCCGTGGAGAAAAAGATTGCCCTGGTAGGCGCGCTTGTGGAGCAGGAGTTTGCAAAAAAAACCGAAGCGGTTGAAAACCTTCTCTCCGGCAAGCTGCCGGCACAGGAGGCCGAAAAAATCGCGGATGAGGCCCTCAGTACATTTACCGGGCGGGAAGTTTCTGAAATCAGCTTCATGGAAATCATGATTGCCGCCTGGGGCCCCTTTGAACAGTGGACAAAGGATGAGCAGGCCTGGTATTCCCAGTTGATGGTGGACATGGGCTTGCAGGGAGCGGACCATACCTTGTATGTTATGCCGGAAGGCCCGGTTGATGAGGAAAAGGCCATCGCGATTGCCCGACGGGAGATTGCCAAAGGCTACGGCGTTTTAGAAAGCGTGCTGGACGCTTACACCGTGACCACCTCTTTCCAGGTGCCGGAGGATTCCGTGGCGACCGGCGATAAGCAGGCCTACTGGTCCGTTGACTATTGGGCGCCGGAGAGCATGCCGGTCAAGACACGGCTGTTCGAAAATTTCTGGGTGTATATTCACCCGGAGACGGGGGAACTGCGAGAATCGGTGGAAAGCCTGCTGGAAAGCAAGCGTGCCTATGAGGAGGATGCCAACAAGAGGCGCAACGATCCTCTCATGATTAAGATGAGAGAGTTTGGTGAGGCCCATGGTGCCAATCTGCAAAGGAGCAGCTTGGAAGCCAAGGCGCTCTGGTCAGAAACGCTGGCGAAAGAAATTTCAATTCGGTATGCCCAGGAGCCGGACTACTTCAGTCCGAGGGATGTTGCCTTTTCTTCATTCATCTATGGCCTGCCGGATGAAAAGGCGCTAACGCAGGCTCAAGCGCTGGAGCTGGCCCAAAAGGCCCTTGTTGACCCGCTGGGCCGCAAGGAGGAGGAACTCCGCTTTTTCCTTCACAAACCCAATGTGTTCTATGACATAACAAACCCGGATAAGCCGCTTTGGAAGTTCTTCTTTCATAGGCCCAGTCAGTACGACAGCGACGAGGCTTTCGGTGCCGAAGTGCTGGCCTACTACGGCGAAAATGCCCGTATGCCCAACTACAAGGTGGAGCTGGATGCGCGTACGGGGGAAATCATCGCCGCGTACGCGGTGGATTTGAAAGATGTCGATACCCTGGAAGATTGGAAGAGTACCATGTAAAGCACGCAATCACGCCCCGGCTTGGCCGGGGCGTGATTTGCTCTGTGTGTCCCTAAAGCGGGAGATGCCCCGCCGGCAAAAAACCGATTATGGCTTGGCAGCCAAAACCGCTGGCCAGGTCTGCTCATCCCGGCGCGGCATCCATGCATATGAAGCGGGACGCCGTATGAAACAGGCGGCTACACGGGGTCATGCATCTTCAGTTTGAACTGATATATCTTATCAAAGTTCTTTTTCAGCGCAAGCCTGGCTTCGCCTGTTCGCAAATTATAGATGACAGACCACAGCGTGCCCGGCTGCGATACACGGCCCAGCAGGTCCATTGCCTCCTCCTCGCCAAGAACGCCTCCGGCCTTTTCAAGCGCCTGCTCCGCCAGATCATAGCGGTCCTGCCCCACGCCTTCCCGGGCCGGGCTGGACACAATGAAATTTGTGGCCACCTGCCATGCTTTCCCGCTTCGGATTGCCTTGGTCTCCCCGTCCACCAGCTCTACAATGGCCGAATCGCCGCTTCCGTCCGCAATCATGAAGTGCACCGGGCCTTCATTGAAAACCATATTGTAACCCTTGATTACCTCAACCGCCTCATCCACGGTTTTTGCGTTGTCCAGCGAAAGGCGCACGGCGGCTACCTCGTCAATGGTCTGCCTGGCCGGATCAAGCGCAGGCTCGGCATGGGGGACGGACAGGATTGCCAGCGCAACGCCATGTTCGTTCATGCCGTCAATGGTGATCCTGGGTGCCATAAGCAGCGCGCCGTCACTTGACACCGAGCCGGTAGGCAGCTTGCCGCCCCCGGTAACCCAGATAAAACAAATCGCAAATGGCCAGCCCCGCATTTTTTCCCGGCGCGCCGGTACTCACCATTACAATGGGATGGCTGGTCAGGGTATAATCGAGGTTGCGGCAAAAAAGAGGCTCCCCTTTTTCGTTGCGTGCCAGAAAGCTGCTGCACAGCATGTCGCCGCCGGCCACCGCAAGGCTTGGGTTATACGCCGAATAGTCAAGATCATAGCCACCGAAATAGGTCATTGTATACAGCGGATAGTCGTCTACCTTCCGAAGGCTTCCTATGGTGCGGGCCGCCTGGATGTGCGGCCAGGCAAAGGCAAGGAGTGATGCGGCGAAAAGGAGGGCAAGGGCGGGCAGCAGCCATCTGACATAAAGCCGCCTGCGTTTTGACTGTTTTGTCTGCGCTGTTCCGTTCATGATACCGCTCCTTTACTTCATGTCGGTCCGATTCTTTTTCATGCGGCAGGATGGCTTGCTCCATGGCGCATTGATTCTGGCGATATGCTGCTATAATGGATGCGGAGGATGAATGCGAATAGAACCCGGAACAGATAAGCATAAGCCCGGCAGCGTTTATGTGCCTTCTGCCCCCATGATACAGCAAGTTTTTGGAAAATCAATACTTTTCTATTCCCTCCATTGGGACAGCATTCCCTGCATCCAGTTGTGCACGTCCATGGCATATACGCTTTGAAGGTTTTCCCTAGACAAAACGTCCCGGTTGCTGCCATAGGCCACCAGTTTTCCCTGATTGAGCAGCATGGCATGAGTGCCGTAAGCCCTGGCCAGGCTGATATCATGCACAACGGAAATGACAGCCCTGTCAGGCTGCTTCAGCCATGCGCCGATCAGCTCAAACATCTGCTTCTGGTATTTCAGATCAAGATGGTTGGTGGGCTCGTCCAACAGTATCAATTTCGGGTCCTGGGCAAAAATCTGGGCCAGAAACGTCCGCTGCAGCTCACCGCCGGACAGGGTGAGCACCGACTGGTGCTTTTGGGGCAGCATGCCGGTCATCTCAAGGGCGGCGTGCACCATTTTTCCGCCCTGCTCATCGGTAAAGGAAAGGCGTCCCTTTTGATGGGCGTACCTTCCCAGGTTGACTACTTCCTCCACCGAAAAGGCATAGCCCATTTGATGGCTTTGGGACAGTACCCCCATCTGTCTGGCCAGTGCGCCGGGGCGTATTCTGCTGATATTCCGGCCCTGAAAGCGGATGTCGCCACGGAAGGGAACGCCCTGGGAGATGGCGTGGACCAGCGTGGATTTCCCCGCGCCGTTGGGCCCGGCCACCATCAGCCAGTGGCCTGCCGAAAGCGAAAAACTAATATCGTCCAGCACGGTGAGACTGCCATGCCGAACCGTGAGGTGCTCTACATTCAGCATTGTTCATCTCGCCTTTCTTGTTATATAGAAGATATATACAAACACCGCCGAGCCGATCAGGGAGGTGATAACGCCGATGGGTATTTCAAGAGGGCTTAAAATGGTACGGCCGATCAGGTCGGCCAGCATCAGGAAAATGGCGCCGCCAAACATGCTGGCGGGCAGCAGGCGCTTATGGTTGGGGCCTGTCAGCATGCGCATGGTATGGGGTATCACAAGCCCGACAAAGCCGATGGTGCCGCCAATGGATACGCACACGCCAATGAGGGCGGAGGCGGAGATGAGCACCCTCATTTTCACCCGCTTCACATCCACACCCACATGGCGGGCGTTGTCCTCCCCGATGGCAAAGGCGTTCAGTTCCCGGGCGCTTGACAGCATCAGCGCGCCGCAGACAATGATGGCCGCAAGCAGGGCCAGTGCATTTTGATAATTGCTGCCCGCCAGGGAGCCCATTGTCCAGAACATGATCGATTTGATCTTTTCCCCGGAAAAGGTGATGATCAGGCTGATAATGCTGTGGGCGAACATGGTGAAAATAACGCCGATCAATATGATGGTGTTGGTGGCCAGGGAATGGTCCAGCCGGTAAGCCAGGGACAGGATGAACACCAGGGACAAAAACGCGAAGACCATTGCCGTCACCATGGCCCCGGCATAGCCAATGCCGGGAATTGTGATGCCAAAGGCAATGGCCAAAATGGCCCCCAGGGATGCGCCGGAGGAAACCCCCAGGGTGGAGCCATCCGCCAGGGGATTGCGGAGCAGGCCCTGCATGGCGGCGCCGCACAGGGACAGGGCCGCCCCCGACAGCGCGACGCAGACAACCCTGGGCAGGCGGACAAACACAATAATGGACCGGGATACGCCCTCCGGTATCGGCAGCCCCCACACCGTATTCCAGACGGCGGTGAGGGTATCCTTCGGCGAAATATTCACGCTGCCCATGCATACGCACAGGAGCAAAGCTGCCAGCGTCGCCCCGCAAAGCAGAATATATTCATAAGGATGAAAGCCTTCCCGCCGTCTTTTCATACATGCCTCTGTGCTTCATGGAAGGGGGCGGAAGGCCGCCCCCCATCCGTCTGTTTTTTATGCCGCGGGCACAAGTGTCTCCGGTTCGTACACGAACTGATACAAGGTTTCACAAGCTTCCACCAGGCGGGGACCGGGAAGGGAGATTTCGTTGGAATCGGCATGGAGTATGGTTTTGTTCTTTATCGCCTTCAAATCCTGCCAGCCTTCCCGGTTCATGATTTCCTCCACCGGGTCGGGGCCTTCGCCGTTGTACATGGCAATGGTGACGATATAATCGGGGTCGCGCTCTATAACCTGCTCCTGGGAGATTTCGCCCCAGCCCTGTACATCCGCAAAAGCGTTTTTCAGCCCCAGCATGGTTGCCAGCTCATCCATAAACGTGCCGCTTCCAGCGGTCCACAGCCCCCATTGCAGGGGAGACACCTCAAAGTAGATTGTTTTGGTACCGTCGCCCGCGGCCTTTTTTCCAATTCCTTCAAAGGCAGTTTTCATGCTCTCCGTCAGGGCTGCTGCTTCTTCCGTCTTTCCGGCCACCGCGCCAATCAGCTCTATGGCCGTATAGACGCCTGCAATATCGCGGGCGTCGCTGACCACGACCTTGATGCCCGCCGCTTCCAGCGCGGCAACCTGTTCTTCCGTCTGCGCCATGGTGCTCATGAGCACCGCCTGCGGCGTGAGGGCCACGATCTGCTCAATGTTTGTCTCCGCGCCGGACTGCACGGAGGGAACGCTTTGCACTTGCTCAGGATAGTCGCAGTATTCGCCGCGGCCCACCAGCGCGTCACCCGCCCCCAGGGCGTAGAGTATCTCGCAGTCGGCGGCCAATAGCGCCACTATGCGCGTTGCGGGCGCATCCAGCTGGATTTCCCGGCCTGTCATGTCCTTTACGCAAATGGGTGCTGTGGCTTCTGCCATGGCGCTGCCTGTGAGCAGGCCAAGGAACAGTGCGGCTGCCAGTAACAGGGATACGGTCTTGGATGTCTTCATTTGGTCACCCCTTTTCATGTATTCAAATGAATAGATTGAGGGGGAAGCAAAAAAGTTGTCCCTCTTTTGAAAGAGACAACTTTATAAGGCATAGTCCCATCTATGCATAGCATATCCCATTCCCCAGAGGCGTTTACGTGTAAACAGGTCTCCCGACTTTACTTCATCCTACTTGGGCGCCTTCCCATCTTGCGACAGTGGCTCTTTTGCCCGTTCGTCCGTTTCACGGTTACTGGGATAGTCCGGAAATTTCATCCGCGTTCCCATGACGCCTTGCGGCGCCGCATTTTCATGCAGATACACACGCTATTCATTTGTGCTTGCATTATACCCCCGCGCATTCCTTTCGTCAATCGGGCCTTTGATTATGCGCCGGTCCGCTGCGCAAAAGGGCCGCACTCCTTCCGTAGGGAAAGCGTACGGCCGCGTTTTTATTCAGCTTTGCAGCTGCATTTTGGTCTGTTGTATTTCGTCGTCCTTTGCCATAACGGCAGGCTTGTAATATCCCTTTGTCTGGGCCAGCTTGTAAAGCTCGTACTGCGATGCTTCACATTTGTCCCTGATCTGCTGGATTGTGCTGCGCAGCATGGGGTTGGCGCACTCGGAGATGGTATTGGCATAAAAGGTGAGGCTGCTCTTCACCGATGCCAGCGCGTCGTTGACCATGGCTTTTTCTTGAAACACGTTTATTCCCTCCTTTATTGCAGAAACGACATAAGCTGCTGCTTTGTGCTTTGTGCGTCCTGGGCGGACTTTTGGAAGTATGCTTTAACCTGAGGGTCCGTCGCCTGCTGGGCATAGGACTGCATCTTTTGATACGCTGTTTCATGCGCCCCAATAATGTGGCGGAGGTTCTGCAGCTCTATCTGGTTTAATTGTGGCATGTTTAGGCTCCTTTCTGTGTTCTTGAAATTTCAAGTTTAGTATTGCCTTGCATAGGCGGCTCATGCATGAAAATAAAGATTCGGACCGGCTTTCGCGGCACTTTCCATGTGGGGGCCGGCCAATCTGTGCCCAAAGACGGGCTTGACAGAATCCGGCTCAGGGTTTATGATTGAAATATATTTCAATAATAAAGGCGGTGCTTGCCATGTCGCCCCGAACAAAAGAGCAGTTTCTTAAGATGCAGGACAAGACCAAAGAACGGATACTTGACACCGGCCTGCTGCTCTTTGCCCGCAAGGGGGTATCCGCCACCGGTGTGACGGAGATTGCCCGGGAGGCGGGAATCAGCCTTGGGCTTCTTTATCACTATTTCGCATCCAAGGAAGAATTGTTTGCCACCCTGGTCAACATGGCGCTAAAAGGTGCCATGGACGCGTTGGCGCCCTGCGGGCAGAGCGAGGCGTCAGCAGCGGAACAGATCGGGCGGATTTCCGAAATGGTCAGCGGGACACTTCATCGGGACGACAAGACAGCCTATTACTTTCTTTTGCTGCTTCAGGCAGGCATCGCGGGCGCTTCCCAGCCGGTATCCGCAATGCCCATGATTGAAATGGCAGGCATGGCCGCGCCGTTTGACCACCTGGAAAAGCTGATCCAGGCCGGCCAGGCACAGGGGGCGGTAAAGCCGGGGGACCCGCGCCAGTTGGCGCAGCTCTATTGGGCGGCGTTTCAGGGGCTTTGCCTGTATAAGATTACCATGCGGCGGTTTGCCCCGCCGCCCGCCGCGCTGCTGAACGGTTTATTGCTGACAGAGAAAGGATGTACCTGCACACATGAAAGCTGAGCGCTCTTTGGAAACCACCGGGCAGGACTGGGCCAACCACCTGTCCCATGAGGTGAGCGGAAGCGGCACAATATACATTGCCGCACTGCTTGCGGGAAAACCGGATATTCAAATTTTGCGGCAGGCGACAGAGGATTTGATCGCCCTGCAGCCCGTGCTGGGATGCCGCTTCGACGATATGCGGGACCCGCCCGTTTGGGTCCCCGCGGACGCTACGGGCCGGTTTACGCAGGCGGATGCAAGCGGCTTGTGCGAGGGGCTGGAAGCGTTTATGCATGCTTCACCAACGCGGGACCGTCAGATGGAAGTGCGGCTGATTTCGTGCCCCGGCCGGACTGTGCTATGCCTTGGGATAGACCATGCGGCGGCCGACGGCGCTGGCGCGAAGATGTGCCTTTCGCTATTTAGCAAATGCTATAATTTGCGCCTCGCCGGGGAAAGGATGCCCGAGAGCATCCTGCCGGACCGGTCGGAAGAGCAGGTGTTCGCGCGGTGCGGTTTGCCGGATTTTCGCATGGCGCTTCGCAAGGAGGCACCGTCATCCGGCCCGGTTGTAACGGTTCCCTATAAGGGGATGGATGGGCAAAAACCACAATACAGATGGATATCCATGCCCCTATCCGCTGTTCGGCGCCCCGGCGGCACGGTTAACGACAGGCTGCTCGCGGCATTTGCACGGGCGCTGCCGGGCTCGTGCGCCCAAAAGGGCCCAATCGCGATTCATATGACGGTGGACCTGCGCCGGTACCTTGATGAGGCGGCCGCACCTGCCGCGTGCAATCTTTCGGGGATGGAGGCGGTAAGCGTCACCGTTTCACCGCAGGATTCCTTTGCCGGTACGCTTGCGTCCGTGCAGCGGCACACGGCGCTTCTCAAGGAGAACCGCCCGGGCCTTTCAAGCGCGGCGATGATGGCCTATTTGCGGACCATGCCCTATGGCATGGCGAGGGAGGCGCTGCTTGGCGCCGGCAGAAAGAGCCGTCTCTCGGGTATGGCCGCGCCCATCCTGTCCAACCTGGGGCTGATATTCCCGGGCACCATGCACTTTGGCGATGTGCCGGTCACGGAAATCCTGCCGTTTTTGCCCATCCTCAATGCCCCGGCGTTCATGCTGGGCGCGGGCGGTTACGGCGATGTCCTGACCCTTTCGGCGGGATTCTACGCAGAAGAACGGGATGCGGGCGAAGTCGAGCGGCTGCTTGCAAGGATACGGGATGCATTGCAATGTGCCCTGTAGAATGCACATGGTTTGCTGCCGGCACATGAAGAACACTGACATATGCGGCGCTGCGTTCCCCTGTTTGGCAAGGGAACGCAGCTTCAGTGTATCAACAAAGTGGCTGTCGCCACTTTGTTGAGTTTTTCCCTCGCTGCACTGCAAAATGGCGTTGCCATTTTGCGGCCGTTTGCTCGGGCAAGGAGAGAATTTCTTCGAAATTCTTGCGCA